>CAZTYH010000030.1:23726-34222 GCA_964617565.1 uncultured Verrucomicrobiota bacterium | reverse complement strand
CTGACGACGAAAGCATTGAACTTGTCGGATAACTATTTGGCAGGATGGGAAACCACATGTTTAGAACGGTCTTGATCATCTTCGGTCTCATCATGTTCGCAATCCTGGCGCCAATTTACCGAACATGGGGCATTCCAGGCGCAATCGTTATGGGGGCCATCGTCCCGGGGCTGTTCGGTATCCTGCTCGGTACCCAGCGCAGCGGGTCCTGCAGGAACGCGAAAGACTGCTTCAAGGCGGACGAACAGCTTGGCTGTGGCGGCGTGTTTGTCGCCGCCATTGCTGCCATGGTGGCCGGCTCCTTTGTAGCTCATCACAACAAGGATGATGGATTTCCCGTGGTCGTTCTCACATTTCTCCTTGGGGTTGGTATGTTGTTCGCAGCGACGTATGCGACTACGTATCTTCGTTGGGCGGCAAACCGGCCCCGAAAAGACGCTGGCCAGGCCAAGCACGGATAGGTGAGGGACAGGCACAGATACGCCAGAGAAAGTCTTTCCACCGTTTGGATGACGAAATGCAGCATGTCGCCTTCTTACACTCAGTCGCGAAGATTGCACTGCGCTAGAAGCGGGAATGTTGGGCGGGGTGGAAGTCGGGAGGCAGTACGCATCATTCAGGGCGCATTCCGGCGATCCGGAGGGTAGTTGCTCAAAGCACGAGTTGCGGACAAGCGCACATTGGCAGACGGGGCTGATAAGCGCCCTTCAGCTATGGCCAGAAGGCCTGGGAAGGCTGATTCCGATTGTATGTACTCCAACACCTCGCTGCAATCGGGAGGGAATCCAGGCATCCCGGCCAAGATGACCAATTGCAGGTCGGCCTCCGGAGTGTTGATGCCTGACAATGCGTAAGCGGCGGCGCCTGCCATGTCGGGCTGACCCGCCAGTATGGCATGTGACGCCATCTTGGCCAACGCCCTTACACAGGCCGGATTCGTGACCATCGAAACGGTCATGCGCAGCCTTTCCTGGAATTCGCTGCTGTTCCAACATTCCATTAACTGCGGCATATCTTCCACAACCCCGAGATGGCCGATGGCCGCCAATCCGGTCTCTGCGGCAAGCACGATCGCTGGGTCATTCGCTTCCAAAAGCCTTCTCAGCAAAGCGCTCCTGGCCAGCGGGGATGTGATGGCCGCGAAACAACCAACCATGGCCTCGCGCTGCGCGGGATCCTGTACTTGGTCAAGAAGCCCGAACAGTTCTTCGATTGCCTCATAACCACCATCCGCCGCGAGCGTGTATCCATGGGTCAGCAAATCGCTGAGAGGAAGGGTTTGCTCATCTGCGGACGCTGTCTCTGCTTGCAGGGCAGGATATTCCATCCGTTGTGGTTTGATGGACTCCAAGGCAATGTGCTGTGCCGCGATCAACGAGGAGGTTTTTACGTGAGAGGTACGCTTCACAGCTGAATCTGCCTGCGGACTCCATCCGCGGTTTGAGAGCAGAAGAAAGCCTAACGGGAGTACGGGCAGAAGAAGAATCCACTTTGTCAGAAGCCGTTGCATGGCGCTTACGTATCGGGAAGGCCCCGGGATTTCCGACGGGGCCTTCATCCGGATGCGATTAATAGGTCAACCTGATGGTGTAGTTTCCCTTGTAGGTGGACAGGCCCTGTACCTTCACATAATAGATTCCGGGCTGGAGATACTTGGGCATGCTGGATGTGAACCCGTTGAATTGATAGATCAGCTTCGTCTGGGAGTTTGGACCGTACAGGGCTCGACTGACTGAAGCCACTGCAGGCGCCGCGCCCTGTCGAAGCTGAACCGTGTAGGATTTCGCCTTGGGCACGGAAAAGGCAAACCAGTCATGACTGCCGGCCGTTTCGATGCACGCGTTCATGGCGGGAGCCTCGTATTGCAGGGGCGTGATGCCGGCCGGCAGGATGCATTTCCTGGTCATACGCACCGAATACGTTCCCTTTTGCGTCGTGCCTTTCGCCCGTACACGAAGATAGTCTGTCCCGTAGTACGACTCGGCGGGAGGAACAATGACCAGCTTGGAGGCATACGAAGCGCCATTGTCGTCGTTATATCCGATGTAATTCACAATATCCGGCCACCGATAGAGTTCGACAACAGAATCCGGCAGCGTTCCAAGCGAGGTCTCGATGGTATATTGGTGCAGGCCGTCGGGACTGAACTTGTACCAATCAGAAACGCGGGGTTCCTCGATGTTCCCCGCGATCCATGCGCCCGTGGCCGGGATGGCGGTAATCGGCGTCGGCTTCCACGTGGCCTTGACTGTGTATGTTCCAGTCTGGTTGGCCGCGAAGGCGCTCACATAAGCAGTGTAGGAGCCATCCCTCACGGTCGCGACCACTTTGGATGACCGCCCGCCGCCTCCATTGTCGTCTATGGCGGTGAACGCACCCCCAGACACTTTTAGAACGCTGTCCGGCAGAGAGCCCAACGTGGTCTGGACCACCAAATCATAGAGGGGGGAATACGCAGTGCCGCTCGCGTTGATGCATCGAATGGAGTATGTGTTCACCGCTCCCATGGTAGCCACAGTTCCTGTCCTCGCGACCCCATTGGTTAATGGATCATACGCCGCCTCGCTGGAAACAGGGGGGATTATCAGACATGCCGCCACCAACCATTTCGCCGCCTTCATTCTCTGACATGTTACGCCTGACACAGTCATGCCCTCCTTATATATGATGGACGTGAAGCCCATCGGTTGAACCGTCGCGAACAAAACAACCCGTGCCGCTCCGTATTTCGCCAAACAAGCCAACACCAAGGCGCGGGAACGATCCCACGCTTTCTGTATATACAACATTATCCTGGGCGAAAAGGAATAAATGCAGTCTGAGTTAAAAAACTTATCAGGGTACGCCCGGCAGCCGGCTGTCCATAGCGTGGTTAGCGAGACTCTGGCCCGCAACTCTTCTTCATCCTGCGCCGCGTTAAGAAAAGTGTGTACGAGTAGGTGCAGGTGTACATTTGATGAGGCGGATGGGGGGACGCGGGTGGGTCGGGGCCGATACATTTCTTCTTGTATGCGGCCTGTTTTGCAGTACATTCGTCGAAACACTTTACATGAAGTTGCGCAAATGAAGGTACTTACGGTAATCATTACGGTCTTCGGAAGCTCGTGAGGGGCTCGAGCGAATGATTTCCACACCCCTCGAAAGAGGGGTTTTTTTGTGGGGTGGTGCTGATGAAAGAAATCGGAATAGGGCTTTTGGGGTTCGGAACCGTCGGAGCTGGCGTGGTGGAAGGTCTTCAGAAAAACGGAGACCTGCTCGTCGGCCGAGTCGGCGCGCGCCTTGTGCTTCGTAAGATTGCGGATATTGACCTGGAGCGCGACCGGGGCGTCAAGGTGGATCGCGCGATCCTCACCAAGGACGCTCTCGCCGTGGTGCGCGATCCATCCGTGGATGTGGTCGTCGAATTGATCGGCGGTTGTACGATCGCGAAAGAGTTGATCCTCGAAGCATTGAAGCTTGGCAAGCCGGTGGTGACCGCAAACAAGGCTTTGCTGGCGGAGCATGGACAGGAAATCTTCGGTGCCGCCGAAAAAAGCGGCGCCGCGCTTTATTGCGAGGCGAGCGTCGGAGGCGGCATCCCGGTCATCAAGGCGCTGCGCGAAGGATTGATCGGCAATGAAATCCAGAGCATCTGCGGGATTCTCAACGGAACCTGCAACTACATCCTCACCCAGATGGAGAGGGAACATATTCCGTTTAAGAAAGCCTTGAAGGAAGCTCAGGAACAAGGTTATGCCGAGGCCGAACCGAGCCTGGATATTGACGGCCTCGACACCGCGCACAAGGCCGTTGTGCTGGCTTCGCTTGCGTATGGCTTTCCCGTGCCGATGAAAGCGGTGCACGTGGAGGGGATTCGCAGCATTGACCAGGTGGACATCCTGAATGCCGGGAAGATGGGTTATCGCGTCAAATTGCTCGCGCTGATCAAGCGCGTGGATGGCGAGGTGGAAGTGCGGGTCAACCCGACCCTCGTGCCGCTCGATCATATGCTGGCCTCGGTGAACGGCGTTTTCAATGCGATCCAGGTCAGCGGGGATATTGTCGGCGACACCTTGTATTATGGAAGAGGCGCGGGGCGGGCCGCAACCTCCAGCGCAGTGATCGGCGACCTGGCGGACGTGGCGCGGCGTTTGATGAGCGGGTGCAAGGATGCGCCGGTGCGTGTGCAATCGGACGCGCAAGGGCGGCTCCGGTCCATGGACGAGATCGAATCCCGCTATTACCTGCGGTTGATGCTGCTGGATAAGCCGGGCATGCTCGCACGCGTGGCGCAGATTCTGGGCAAGAACCAGATCGGCATCGCTTCGGTGATGCAGCCGGAGGCCCGCAAAGGCGAACACGTGCCGGTCCTGATCGTTACGCACGATGCGAAGGAGAAGGATTTCCGCGCGGCGCTGCAGGAAATTGACGCGTTGGACGTGGTGAGCGCGAAAACGGTGCGGCTGCGGATCGAGGATTTCCGTTGACGCGCGGCCGCGCGCGCGTTTTTCCAATCATTGGAAAAACGGGTCGGGAATTTTCCAATCATTGGAAAAACAGTCATTGATCGAAGAGAGAGACGGAACATGAAAGTAGCAAAATTCGGCGGGACATCGCTGGCCGATGCGGGCCAGATCAAAAAAGTTATTGAGATCACGAGAGCGGATCAGGATCGGCGGATTATCGTCGTATCCGCGCCGGGCAAGCGGTCGAAGGACGACATCAAGGTCACGGACCTTTTGATCGCCTGCGCCAAGGCAATGTTGCAGCGAGGTGAGGCGGAGAAGGAACTGGCCGCGGTGGTGTCGCGTTTTGCGGAGATTCAGAAAGAACTGGATCTGCCGGCCTCGATCACGAAGGAAATCGAAGAGGACCTGCGCGCGCGCCTGGTGAAGGACCGTTCGCATGCGGCGGCGTTCACGGACTGCCTGAAGGCGGCGGGCGAGGATAACTGCGCGAAGGTTGTGGCGGCGGCGTTTGTCCGGGGCGGAACGGACGCGCAGTATGTGAATCCGCGCGAAGCGGGAATGCTGTTGAGCGCGGAGCACGGCAATGCGCAGGTGCTGCCCGAGGCGTATCCGTTGCTCGCAAAATTGCGTGACCGGAGCGGGATCCAGGTGTTCCCCGGCTTCTTCGGCTACACGAAAGATGGCGAGGTCGTGACCTTCCCGCGTGGCGGGTCGGACATCACGGGCGCGATCGTGGCTGCGGCGGTGAAGGCGGATGTGTACGAAAACTTCACGGACGTGGATTCCGTGTACGCGGTGGATCCGCGGCTGGTTACGGGCGCGCGGCCGATCACGTTGATGACGTACCGCGAGATGCGGGAATTGGCATACGCGGGGTTCGGCGTGTTTCACGACGAGGCGATCGTTCCGGCGGTGCGGGCGAAAGTGCCGATCTGCATCAAGAACACGAACCGTCCGTCGGCGCCGGGCACGATGATCGTCCCGAAGCGCGAATTCGCCGAGCACGGTGCGGTGGGGATTTCCAGCAGCGACGGGTTCACGATGATCTACGTGGACAAGTACCTGATGAACCGCGAGATCGGGTTCGGCCGCCGGCTCTTGCAGATCCTGGAGGACGAGCGGGTGTCGTACGAGCATGCGCCTTCGGGCATAGACAACACGAGCGTGGTGGTCCACCAGAGCGCGATGCCGCCGGAAAAAGAAGCGCACGTGATCAAGCGGATACGCGACGAATTGCTCCCGGACAATGTCGAGGTTGAACACAACCTCGCGATGATCATGGTGGTGGGCGAGGGCATGCAGTACACGGTCGGGTTGGCGGCGAAAGCGACGACCGCGCTGGCCGCGGCGGGAGTGAATATAGAAATGATGAACCAGGGCTCCTCTGAAATCAGCATGATGTTCGGCGTCAAGGGCGTGGACCGCGAGAAAGCGGTGAAGGCGTTGTACGAGGCGTTTTTTGGATAAAATATCGAAATCCGAAACACGAAATCCGAAACAAATCCGAATCACAAAAAAGGAGAAACCAAGCCGTTCGTTTAATTAGATATTTGAATTTCGAATTTGTTTCGGGTTTCGGACTTCGGATTTCGAGTTTAAATTAGAGACGAATAGCGGCAAGTTTCCAGTTTCCAGTTTCAAGTTTCGACACATACAGACGAGGGTCAAAACCATGAGCCAACAGACACGCATAGCCATCTACGACACCACGCTCCGCGACGGGGCGCAGGGGGAAGGCGTATCCTTCTCCAGCGTGGGCAAGATTCGCGTCGCGAAGAAGCTCGACGAAGCGGGGGTGGATTACATCGAGGGCGGATTTGCGGCATCGAATCCGAAGGACATGGCGTTCTTCCACGACATCAAGAAGGAAAAGCTGGCGCACGCGAAAGTCGCGGCGTTCGGCAGCACGCGTCGCGCAAGCAAGGCGGTCGCCGAAGATCCAGGCACGAAGGCTCTACTTGAGGCCGACACCCCGGTCTGCACTATTTTCGGCAAGAGCTGGCGTTTGCATGTCACCGAAGTGTTGCATACGACCGAAGAAGAGAATTTGAAGATGATCGCCGACACCGTGCGTTTTCTGAAAGAGCACGGGAAAGAGGTGATCTACGACGCCGAGCATTTCTTCGACGGCTACAAGGACAACGCGGAGTACGCGATCAAGTGCCTTGTGGCGGCGAAGCAGGCGGGTGCGGACATGATCGTGCCGTGCGACACCAACGGCGGTTCGATGTCGGAGGAGATCGCGGCGATCACGAAGGAAGTGATCCGCGCCGTCGGCCCGAATGTCGGCATCCATGTGCACAACGATTGCGAGTTGGGCGTGGCGAATTCGCTGGCGGCGGTGCGCGCGGGCGCGCTGCACGTGCAGGGGACGATCAACGGATACGGCGAGCGCACGGGCAACGCGAACCTGTGCTCGATCATTCCCTGCCTGTCGTTGAAAATGGGATACGAGTGTCTCAAGCACGGTTCGCTCAAGTATCTGCGCGAGCTTTCGCTGTTCGTGGACGAGATGGCGAACATCCGGCCGAACCGCAAGCAGCCGTTTGTCGGCGAGAGCGCATTTGCGCACAAGGCGGGAATGCACGTGGACGCGGTGCGCAAGGTGTCGAAGAGTTTCGAGCATATTGACCCGGAGACGGTGGGTAACGAGCGCCGCATCCTGGTGTCGGAGCTTTCGGGCACGAGCAACGTGTTCCTCAAGGCCGTGGAAATGGGACTGGGGCTGCAGCGTTCTTCGCCCGAGGTGAAAGAGATTCTGAAAGAGTTGGAGCGGATGGAAAAGAACGGCTACGAATTCGAAGCTGCGGAGGCTTCGTTCAAGCTGTTGATCCAGAAGGTGCTCAAGCAGCATCGTCCGTTCTTCACGCTTGAAGGATTCCGCGTGATCGTGGAGAAGCGGCACCGCGACGAGCCGTGTCTCTCGGAGGCCACCGTAAAGCTCACGGTGAACGGCGAAACGGAATTGACGGTGGGCGAAGGTGACGGGCCCGTGGACGCACTGAACGCGGCATTGCGCAAGGCGCTGACGCGGTTCTATCCGGCTATCGCGCCGGTTGTGCTGACGGACTACCGTGTGCGCATCCTCGATCCGGAGACGGCCACTGCGGCGAAGACGCGCGTGCTGATCGAATCCAGCGACGGGAAACAGGAGTGGGGTACGGTCGGCGTTTCCGGAAACATCATCGAAGCGTCCTGGGAGGCGCTGGTGGACAGCGTGGAGTACAAGCTGTTCCTGGACGAGGAGCAGGCGAAGAAGGGTTGATTGGAACATCGAACGTTGAACTTCCAACATTGAACATTGAAGGGGTGTGTCCCCATGTCAGAACTTCCGAAAAACTACGATCCGAAGGCGATAGAAGAGCGCTGGTATGCCGAGTGGCTGGCGCGCGGGACGTTTCACGGCGATTCCGCGCGCGGCGGCAAGCCGTATTGCATCGTCATTCCGCCGCCCAACGTGACGGGCATCCTGCACATGGGGCACGCGCTGAACAATACGATCCAGGATGTGCTGATCCGCTGGCGGCGCATGCAGGGCTTCAACACGACGTGGGTGCCGGGAACGGATCATGCGGGCATTGCGACACAGAACGTGGTGGAGCGCGCGTTGAAGAAGGAAGGCAAGCGGCGCGACGATCTCGGGCGCGAAGCGTTCGTGGAGCGGGTCTGGAAGTGGCGCGCGGAGTATGGCGCGACGATCATCAACCAGCTCAAGAAGCTGGGGGCGTCGTGCGACTGGGAGCGCGAGCGTTTCACGATGGACGAGGGGTTGAGCAACGCGGTGGCCGAGGTGTTCATCCGCCTGTACGAGAAGAAACTGATCTATCGCGGCAACTACATCATCAACTGGTGCCCTCGCTGCCGCACGGCGCTGTCCGACGAGGAAAGCGAGCACGAGGATCTCGGCGGGAAGTTGTACTACATCCGCTATCCCGTTGAAGGCGGGAAGAAGAAGGATTACGTGGTGGTGGCGACGACGCGACCCGAGACGCTGCTCGGCGACGTGGCGGTCGCGATCAATCCGCGCGACGAGCGGTACCGGCATCTTGTGGGGAAGACGCTGCGCCTGCCGGTGCTGAACCGGCAACTTGCGGTCATCGAGGACGATTTCGTGGACCCGAAATTCGGGACGGGCGTGGTCAAGGTAACGCCCGCGCACGATCCGAACGACTTCGAGATGGGCCAGCGGCACAAGCTGGAACAGATCAACGTGATGAACGACGACGGCACGATGAACGATGCGGCCGGACCGTATGCGGGCATGGACCGCTTTGCGTGCCGCGAGAGCATCGTGGAAGACCTCAAGGATGCCGGCCTTGTCGAAAAGATTGAGGATCACGATCACGCGGTGGGGCACTGCTATCGGTGCCACACGATGATTGAGCCGCGATTGTCGCCGCAGTGGTTCGTGAAGATGAAGCCGCTGGCGCGCCCCGCGATTGATGCGGTGAAAGACGGACGCATCCGGTTCGTGCCGGAGCGGTGGACGAAGGTGTATCTCGACTGGATGGAGAATATCCGCGACTGGTGCATTTCGCGCCAGATCTGGTGGGGCCATCGCATCCCGGTGTTTTACTGCGACGATTGCGGCCATGAGTGGGCGGTGCGCGGCAAGGCGGAGGCGTGTCCGAAGTGCGGTGCGGCGAATATCCGGCAGGACGAGGATGTGCTGGATACATGGTTCTCGTCGTGGCTCTGGCCTTTCAGCGTGTTCGGTTGGCCCCGCGGGGCGCAGGGCGAGCCCGAAAAGAATGCGGACCTCGATTTCTTTTATCCCAGCCGCACGCTGGTGACCGCGTCGGAGATCATCTTTTTCTGGGTGGCCCGCATGATCATGGCGGGCATGGAGTTTATGGGCGACATCCCGTTCTCCGAGGTGTACATCCACGGAACGGTGCGCGACGACACGGGGCTCAAGATGAGCAAGAGCCTGGGCAACTCCATTGACCCGCTCGATATCATTCAGAAGTACAGCGCGGACGCGTTGCGGTTCAGCCTGATCATGCTCACGGCCACGGGGCAGGATGTTTACGTTTCGACGGAAAAGTTCGAGATCGGCCGCAACTTCGGCACCAAGATATGGAACGCGGCGCGATTCATGCAGATGAACACGAAGGGCGAGGTGTTCGATGTGCGCGCTCCGCAATTCGATGCGGCGATGTTGAGTCCGGACGATGTGCATATTCTGGCGAAGCTTCACGAGGCCATTTCGGCTTGCACGGAGAATATCGAGCGCTTCCGTTTCAACGATTACGCGAAAGTGATGTACGAATTCCTGTGGCACCAGTTCTGCGATTGGTACGTGGAGTATTCGAAGCAGGTGTTCAATTCCGGCGACGAACCGCGCCGCCGCACGGTGCTGGGCGTGATGCATTACGTGTTTGCGCAGGCGTTGCATCTGTTGCATCCGCTCATGCCTTTCCTCACCGAGGAGTTATGGCACGGCATGGGATACGGCAAGCCGGAGGACTCCATCATGCATGCTGCGTGGCCGGAGCCGATGGACGCGGTGGCGTTGCAGGAGTGGGGTGTGTCCGCGGGCGTGGTGTCGTATGTGGATGCCCGGCACGATTTGATTCGAATCGGCCGTACGTTGCGCGCGGATTACGGGATAGCGCCGGGGCAGAAAGTGGACTATGCCATCAAGCCGGCCGATGCCTCAGCCGCGCAGCGATTGGAGGCGGACCGGGCAACGCTGATGACCTTGTTGAAGGCGGGACAGCTCACGGTGGATGCTGCTTTTGTGCCGGGCAAAGCGATGCCCAGCGGTCTGTGCGCGCTGGGGACGATTTATATATCGCTGCAGGGCCTGGTGGACACTGAGGCGGAGATCAAGAAGCTGTCCGCGCAACGGGAAAAAGTGGAGCAGGACCTGGAACGCGTAACGAGGAAGCTGGAGAACCTCGATTTCGTCAAGCGCGCGCCCGCGGAGATCGTGGACCAGCAGAAGGAACGGAAGAAGGAGCTTGTGGAGAAGAGGGACAAGCTGGCGAAGTTGATCGAAACGCTGGCGCAGGCGTGAGAAGAGGATGGAGTGATGGGGTATTG
>CAZTYH010000030.1:15975-23626 GCA_964617565.1 uncultured Verrucomicrobiota bacterium | reverse complement strand
GGGGTATTGTTCGGAAAATACATTACTCCAGTTCTCCATCACTCCAATATCCCAATAACGGGCAGGGAGATTTGTGAAAATGGAAAACCCGGTTGTATTTCAGTCTCAGCGGCAGGCGGTAGTGGGCATGTTGCATTTGCCGGAACGTCGCAAGGGGCGTGTGCCGGCCGTGGTGATGATGCATGGCTTCACCGGCACGAAAGTGGAGTCGCACCGCATGTTCGTCAAAATGGCACGCATCCTTTGCGGCGCGGGCATTGCGGTCTTGCGTTTTGATTTCCGGGGGTCCGGCGACAGCGCGGGCAGCTTCTCTTCGATGACGATCAGCGGCGAGATCCAGGACGCCCGCGCGGCGATGCGTTTCATGCGAGCCCGAAAAGAGGTGGATCCGGGGCGGGTGGGTGTGCTGGGGCTCAGCATGGGCGGAATGGTGGCAGCGCTCCTGATGGGCGAGGACCAGCGGATTCCGGTGGCGGCTTTGTGGGGGGCGGTGTCCGATCCGCAGTACCAGGTGGCGCAGAAGATGACACCGGAGTCCCGGAAGCAATTGAAGCAGATGGGCTGCGCGGACTATGGTGGGCTTGCCGTGGGGCAATGTTTCTTTGACGACATCGTGAAACATGAACCTTTGAAGGTTATTCAGCGAACGAAGGCGGCGGTGCTGGTGGTTCATGGCGGCGAGGACGAGACGGTGCCGGTCAAAGCATCGGCCGATTATGAAAAAGCGCTGAAAAAGGCCGGTCGCGCGGTGATTCGCCACGTGGTGCGCGGCGCGAGTCATACCTTTTCGGCGCTTTCGTGGGAGACAGAAGTGCTGGGTCTGACCATGGAATGGTTCCGCTGCAATTTGTTTTAACCCGGAAAACAACAGAATCTTGACTTCCCATGGGTCGGTCACTAGTGTGACCGGGTTGCATTGGCATAGAGGGCAGCAAGTCCTGTTGGACTGGATGCCCGTAATGGCTGTTTGTCACCAACTGGCATCCCGCTTGCCCGCGAGGACAGGAGGGCTGTGGGGGTGTGCTGTCTTTGGGTTTAAAGCAGTCTGCACTGCCCGATGGTGTAATGGTAGCACACGGCCCTTTGGAGGCCAGAGTCTAGGTTCGAATCCTAGTCGGGCAACCAGCGTTTGTCCCGATGCGCGGAGCGTGTTCGGGGCTGCGGCTTGGAGTGTCGCTCTTGCGTGGTGAGGGCAGGCGAGCGGGAAGATCGGGCAATTTGATAAGGAATAGAACGTGAGGATTTTTTCTGGAAATGCGCATCGGCCGTTGGCCGAAAAAATAGCGGAGTATCTTGACCAGCCTCTGGGCGAGGTTGCGATCAGCCGTTTTCCGGACGGGGAAATTCACGTCAAGATCATCGAGAACATTCGTGGGCGCGATGTATACATTGTTCAGCCCACCTGTTATCCGCCCAACGAGACGTTGATGGAGTTGCTGATCATGATTGACGCAGCGCGCCGGGCTTCGGCCGCGCGGATCACGGCGGTGGTTCCTTTTTATGGGTATGCGCGCCAGGACCGCAAGGACCAGCCGCGCGTACCGATCACGGCGAAGCTGGTGGCGAACCTGCTGGCGGCGGCGGGGACCGATCGCGTGATTGCAATGGACCTGCATGCCCAGCAGATCCAGGGATTCTTCGATATCCCGGTGGATCACCTCTTTGCCGCGCCGACGATCGTCAAATACCTGCGCTCGCTCAATCTCGAGAAGCTTGTCGTTGTTTCGCCGGACCCCGGCGGGTTGAAGATGGCGTATGCCTATTCGAATATGCTTTCCGCGGGATTGGCGATCGTTGCCAAGCAGCGCAAGAACGCAACCGAGGTGGAGGCGATCAACCTGGTCGGCGACGTAAGCGATTGCACGGCGTTGCTGGTGGACGACTTGTCAACGACGGCCGGCACGCTTTGCGCGGCGGCTGCGCTCGTGAAGGCGCACGGCGCGAAGAAGATTTATGCGGCGGTGACGCATCCGGTGCTGACCGATCAAGGCATCGAGCGTTTGAAGGAGTCGGCCATCGAGGAAATGGTCACGACGGACAGCGTTCCGATGCGCGACTGGCGCGGGTTCCCGGTGAAGATCCTGTCCATTGCCGAACTGCTTGGAGAGGCGATCGTGCGCGTGCACAACAACCAGTCTGTCACATCATTGTTCAAAGTATAGCCAGTGAGGGAAAAGTCATGAAATCGTTGAAAGTTATTGCGGAACCGCGAGAGGCCAAGGGATCCGGACCCATGGGCCGGATGCGGCGGGATGGGTTTGTGCCGGGTGTGGTCTATGGAGAGGGAAAGCCCGCGAAGCTCGTGCAGTTGAAGCTGCATGATTTTGAGCAGGTGTTGCGCGGTCACTCCGGCGAGCACATGCTGATGGATCTTGATATCAAGGGCGACCAGGTGCTGAAGGTTCTGCTGAAGGAAGTGCAGCATCACCCCGTGTCGGGCAAGATCATTCATGCGGATTTCCATGAGATTTCCCTGACCCGCAAGCTGCGCATCGAGGTGCCGGTCCGCCTGGTCGGAGAACCGGTGGGCGTCAGCCAGCAGGGTGGTGTGTTGGAACACATTCTTCGCGAGGTCGAAATCGAATGTTTGCCCACGGATATTCCCGAGCAGCTTGATGTGGACGTCAGTGCGCTGAACATTGGCGAAAGCCTTACCGCGGCCGACATCAAGCTGGAGGCCGGCAAGATGGCGTTGCTGTCCGATCCGGAGCTTGCGATCGCAATCGTTGCGGCGCCGCGCGTGGAAGAAGAGGTGGCGCCTGAGGCCGCGGTGGTTGAAGGGGCTGCAGCGGAGCCCGAAGTCATTCGCGAGAAGAAGGAAGAGGCTGAAGAGGGTGCGGAAGGATCGGAAGGCAAGAAAGAAGGCAAGGCCGAAGGCAAGAAGGAAGCCAAAGCTGAAGGAAAGAAGGAAGGCAAGGGTTGACGGCCCGGCGGCCGGCCAGCTTTTGAGGGTTGGAGAGCCTGCCGGTGAAACTGGTTTTAGGACTTGGCAATCCGGGAAAAGAATACGAGGGGACGCGTCACAACGCGGGGTTCCTCGTGTTGGACGAATTGGCCGGGCGTGCCGGTGTGAAATTTCGGAGAGGGTGGTTGTCCTCGTCCGTGGTCGCGCGGGCGGAAGTGGCCGGGATGTCGTGTTGGCTGGCGAAGCCGACGACGTTCATGAATCGCAGCGGAAATGCCGCGGCATCGTTGGCGCGCAAGCGCGGCGTGAAGCCGGAAGACCTTGTGGTGGTGTTCGACGATGTCGAGCTGGAAGTGGGCCAGGTGCGGGTGCGGTCGCGCGGTGGGGCTGGTGGGCACAAAGGCGTGCAATCGGTCATTGAGCAACTGGCGACGGAAGATTTTGTCCGGGTACGGGTAGGTGTAGGGCCGCGACCGGCGGGCAGTGATCTGGTGGAGTATGTGTTGTCCCGGTTTACGGCGAACGAGCGCTCCCGCATCGGTGAGGCGGTGAAGCGGGCGTCCGACGCGGTGGAAGGCATTTTGCGGATGGGTGTGGAAAAGACGATGAACGAGTTTAACAAGAAACAAGGCGAGGGAGGCGACACATGAACCGATATGAGGGCATGTTTATTTTGCCCGAGTCCATCAAGGACACCGATCTCGAGGCGGAGCTCGATCGGATATGCGAAGAGCTCAAGAAGGCGGGCGGGACGATCGAGAGCAAGACGCGCCTGGGCAAGCGGGCGTTTGCGCGCAGGATGCACAAGCAGGAAGCGGGTCATTACGTGATCATCACGTTCAGCATGGAGCAGGAAAAAATCCAGCCGTTACTGGCGCGCTTCAAGCTGAATGAAAGCGTGTTCCGCGTGCAGATTGTTCGCGCGGTCAAGAAGGAGCCTGCCGCGGCAGGTTCCGCCAAGGAGTAATAATCATGGCGTCTCTCAACAAGGTAATGTTGATCGGGAACCTGACCAAGGATCCCGAAGTCCGTTACACCTCCACAGGCACGGCCGTGGCCGATCTGCGGATGGCGGTTACGCGCCGGTTCAAGACGGCAAGCGGCCAGGACCAGGAAGAGACCTGTTTCGTCTCGGTTACCGTTTGGGGGCGTCAGGCCGAAACCTCGGGTGAATATCTGCGCAAGGGTTCTTCGGCTTTTGTTGAGGGGCGTTTGAAGATGGACGAGTGGGAAAAGGAGGGGCAGAAGTTCAGCCGCCTGGTCGTGGTGGCCGAGCGTGTTCAGTTCCTTGGTTCCCCGAAGCGTTCGGCGGAGTATGGCGACGCGCCTTCGTCCGGCGGAAGCCGGAAGGCGGCCGCGCAGCCCGCGGCGCCCGCATCGGAAGATGCGCCGCCGGCAGAGGCTCCGGGCGATGATGAGGATCTTCCGTTTTGATGTGCGAACTGTTCAGGTATAAGGAAAAACCGCGATGAGAACACCGAAAAGAGAAAAAGAAAGCTTCATGGATGACCGGATGGGTTTTCGTAAACGGCCCCGGCATCTCCAGGAAGGCCAGGTAGTGGATTACAAGGACGCCGAGCTGTTGAGGAAGTTCATGACCGAGCGTGGGAAGATCATGCCCGCCCGGTTCAGCGGACTGTCCGCCAAGCAGCAGCGCGAAGTGAAGCGTGCGATTCGTCGCGCGCGCGTCATGGGATTGCTTCCCTGATTCAAGGAAAGGGATTTGAGACATGGCTATCGAAGTCATCCTGATGTCGAATGTGCAGGGGTTGGGAACGGAAGGCGAAGTGGTGAGGGTTGCCGAGGGGTATGCCCGGAATTTTCTCCTTCCGAAGAAGCTGGCGGCAGCCGTAACCGATGCGACGCGGCGGCAATTGGAGAAGAAGCGCAAGGAGCGCGAAGCCCAGTTGGCCGTTGAGCGCGCGGAGGCGGAAGCCCTGGCGGCTAAGATTGCGCAGGTGTCCTGCACGATCACCGTCAAGACCGGCGAGGAAGGCAAGCTGTTCGGTTCTGTAACGGCGGGTCATATTGCCGAATCGCTGAAGGGGCAGGGAGTCGAGATTGCGAAGGCGCAGATCGAATTGCCCGATGCCATTCGCGAGCTTGGCGTGTTCAATGTGCCGGTGAATTTGAAGGCGGGTATCCAGACAACGGTGAAGGTCTGGGTGGTTGAGGAGTAGCGGCTTATGGCTGCTCAGGCAACACCTCCGGCGGGACCGCGGAGTGACCGGATTCCTCCTTACAGCGAGGAAGCCGAAAGGGGGGTGTTGGGCGCCGCGCTGCTGGATGCCGCACGGGTCGTGGACCTGGCCGTTGAAAGCGGTGTGTCTCCCGAGTCCTTTTATATCCGGGCCCACCAGGAGTTGTACGAGTTGCTTCTGAAGATGACCCAGGAGGGCCGCCCCGTGGACCTCCTGACAGTGGGCGAACGGTTGCGCGTGCTGGGTCGGTTCGAGGATTTGGGCGGTCACGCTTTCCTGGAAGGCATGGTGGACAGCACGCCGACGGCTGCGCATGCCGAATATTACCTGAACATCGTCCGGCAGAAGCAGATCCTCCGCAACATCATTGCCCGCGCCATCGAGGCACAGGAATCGTGCTTCGGGGCGGAAGAGGATGCCGACATTATCCTGGGGAAAACGGAGCAGGCCTTCTTCGACATTACGGAGTTGCAGCGCACCGCCATCAGGCCGTGGCCCGATCTCATCAAGACCGCGATGGAAGAGATCGAAACGATCTTCCAGGAAAAGAAGGGCATTACCGGTGTGCCGACCGGATATCACGACCTGGATGATGTCCTGCAGGGGTTGCAGGCGGGTGACATGATCGTTCTCGCGGCCCGGCCTTCGATGGGCAAAACCTCTCTCGCGCTCAATATCGCAGAGAACGTGGCGCTGGGGGTGGACCAGCCGAACAACGAGCCGAAGCCGGTTGCGGTGTTCAGCCTTGAAATGTCCAAGGAACAATTGGTTCGCCGCATGATTTGTTGCCGCGGACAAGTGCCTTCGCACAAGTTGACGGGCGGCTATCTCTCGAAGGATCTTCACGGAAGGCTGATGCAGGCGGCGTCGGAATTGCGCAAGGCGCCCATCTACCTGGACGACACTGCCGGGCTTGAAGTGCTGGAATTGCGGTCGCGCGCGCGCCGCATGAAGCGCAAGCACAATATTTCGTTGATCGTGGTGGACTATCTCCAGATGCTGCATTATCCGCAGTTTGGCAAGGAAGGACGGCAACTCGAAACGGCGGCCATCTCCGGGGCGCTGAAAGCCATGGCCAAGGAGTTGAAGGTTCCGGTGCTGGTGCTGAGCCAGCTCAGCCGCGCGCCGGAACAGCGGAGCGATTCGGCGAAGCCGCGACTGTCCGACCTCCGCGACTCGGGCGCGATCGAACAGGATGCCGATGTCGTGCTGCTGCTCCGGCGCCCGGCGCGATACGAGGAAGATCCGCAGCACGAGGATCGGCGACTGGCCTACCTGGAAGTGGCCAAGCATCGAAACGGCCGGACCGGCATGGTGGAGTTGAATTTCGAGGAAGAGCTGACGCGATTCGAAAATCGCGCGCGCGGAGTGGACCGCGACACTGGATTCGGTGGCGGTGGCGAAGGAGGCGGTTCATGAGGCGGCGTTTGTTTTTGTTACTGGGTTTCTGCCTGGGCTTGATGCTCGTTCAAAATGTGATGGGGGCGCCGATTAAAGAGGTCCGCGTACAGGTGCGCGGCGACGGCATCGTGGACGAACAGGGCGCGCTGGCATTTATCAGCAGCAAGGCGGGTGACACTTTCAGCCGGCCGGCGGTCGGTCGGGATGTCAAAGCCCTTCAGCAGAGCGGCCGGTATGCCCGCGTGGACGTCGAGGTGGATTCGGTTCCGGGCGGGGTGAACGTCACCTTTATCGTGGAAGGAAAGGCCCGGATTCGCAGGTTGGAGATCAGCGGAGCGGATGCCCTGGGCAATCGGAAGGTGCGTGAGCTGCTTGAGCTGGGCGTGGGGGACATGGTGGATGACGCCACCCTTGCGGTCCATGCTCAGAAGGTGCGCGAACACTACCAGAAGAAATATTATCCGAACGCAAAAATCACCTGGACGATCGCGCCGTCCGGCGAGCCCGGCATGGTGAACGTGCAGGTTCGCGTGGATGAAGGGAAGCGCACGCGGGTGCGGAAAATCCGGTTCGACGGCAATCGCCATATTCCTGCGCGGCAGTTGAAGAAAGTCATGACCCAAAAGGAGGTCAACTGGCTGTCGTGGATCACGGGAACCGGAACGTACAATCCGGACGATCTTGAAACCGACATGGAATCTGTTCGAAAAGCGTACCTCGACCAGGGGTATCTCGATGTGGCGGTCGGTACGCCGGACATCCAGTTGCCGCGCCCGAAGAGAATGCGCATCGAAATCCCGGTGGAAGAAGGCCGCCAGTATCGTATCCGACGGGTTACGCTGGATGGGGTAAAAATCTTTGATGCCGCGGCGGTGGAGCGACAGATTATCCTTAAGGAGGGCGATGTCGCGTCCATGGCGGCTATCGAGAACGCGGCGCAGGCGGTGCGGGATTATTACGGGGATCGCGGGTACATAAGGACGACCGTTCGTTACGAACTGGACGTCAACGCCCAGGGCGGGGTCGCCGATGTCGCGTTCACGGTGACCGAAGGAAAGCTGGCCTATATTCGAAACATCAGCATACGGGGCAACTCGATCACCAAGGATAAGGTTATCCGCCGCGAATTGGCCGTATATCCGGG
>CAZTYH010000030.1:0-15875 GCA_964617565.1 uncultured Verrucomicrobiota bacterium | reverse complement strand
CAGAAATTGCGTTTGCGTTCGCAGTTCGGGACCAAGCGCACGGATTATGAAGTTTCGTTCGTGGAGCCATGGTTTTTAAACCGGCGTCTCTCGCTGGGCGTGGACTTCTTCCAGCACGAGAGCCGCTACTTCAGTTCGGAATACGATCAGCGCAACACCGGTGGAAGCGTTTCGCTCGGACGCCCGCTGGGCGTGAACAATCGCGTGAACCTGACATATGGACTTGAGGAAATCAAGGTGTTCAACGTGGCAAGTAATGCCTCGGAACTGATTCGCCAGGAGGAGGGTACACGGACCAAGAGCGCGGTCACGCTGGAGCTGGTGCATGATACCCGGGATAGTTTCTTCGTGCCCACGCGCGGCAACCGGAGCTCGATCTCCGGTACCCTGGCGGGAGGGCCGTTCGCCGGGGATACGGATCTCTACTCTCTGCAGGCGCGAACGTCGCAATATTGGCCGCTCTGGTTTGACCACGTTTTCAACATCCGCGGCTGGGCGGCCGTGGTGGAGGAGTATGGCGATGCGGATCGCGTCCCGATTTTCGACCGCTTCTTCCTCGGCGGTGCCCGCACGATCCGCGGTTTCCGATATCGCGATGTGGGACCGAAGGATGAGACGGGCGAACCCATTGGCGGACGTTCCTCGTTCTTTGCTTCCGCGGAGTACACGATTCCGATTGCCGAAAAAGTGCGCCTGGCAGGCTTTTATGATACAGGTATGGTTTGGACTGAGGCGTATGAGTTTGACATGGGGAACCTGAATTCGAGTTTCGGCTTCGGCGTTCGCTTCGATTTCCCGGGATTCCCCATCCAACTCGACTACTCGTGGCCGACTCAAACGGATGAGTTTAATGACAGGCCCTCCGGCCGGTTCAGTTTCTGGCTGGGTTATACGTACTGACGGGTGCTTTGAAGAAAGGAGCAAAATCAATGAACCGCATGAAACGATGGATTCCCGTGTTGGTGGTGATGTGCTTGATGCCGGTGGCGGTGCGCGCGGCGGATCAGCGGATTGTTTTTATCAACCTGGACCGAGCTTTCAATGAATTCCACAAGACGAAGATGGCGGATGCCCAGTTGAAGGAACAGGCGGAAGAGTTCAATGAAGAGCGGCGCGTGCTGATTGCTGAATTCGAGAAAATACAGAAGGACTTCGATGCGCTTCGGGATGAATCGCAGGACGTCGCGTTGAATGAGGTTCGGCGAAGCGCCAAGCGCGACGAAGCCGAAGACAAGCTGATTGAGCTGCGTGACTTCGAAACGCGTATCCGGCGTTTCGACGAGGCGCGCCGTAAGCAGTTGGATGATCAGAGCCGCCGCATGCGGAAACGCATTGTGGATGAAATCATGCAGACCGCGCAGAACCTGGCGAAGGTGCAGGGATACCATGCGGTCATTGACTCGTCGGCGCAGAGCCTCAATGGAATCGAGATCGTGGTCTACCTGGACTCGCGCCTGGATATTACGGACAGCGTGTTGGATCAGTTGAACAAGGGTCAGGTCGAGACAAAGGACTGACAGGCAGGAGCGTTCCGTGGAAATTGCGCTCGCAGAACTTGCCCGGAAGATTGGGGGAACCCTGGAAGGGGATGGCGCCCTGGTCATTCGCGGTGTCGCGGGTGTGCGCGAAGCGCGGGAAGGGGACCTGTCATTCGTGGCGAATCCGCGATATGCCCCGGATGTTGCGCAAACGCGTGCGTCAGCGGTTATCGTGGATCGAAAATGGGATAAGCCTTGTTCTGCTGCCCTGATCCGCTGTGCTCATGCGGACCGCGCGTTCGCGGAAGCGGCCATGATTTTTGCGCCCAATGCGCCTCCCTGTGAGCCGGGTGTTCATCCCTCCGCTGTTATTGCTCCCGATGCCCGTCTTGGCGAGGGGGTGAGTGTGGGCCCGTTGTGCGTGGTTGAAGCCGGAGCCGTTATTGGAGACCGCACGGTTCTTCGCGCGTGCGTATATGTCGGATTCCAATCCCGTGTGGGTAGCGACGGACTTCTTCATCCAAATGTGTCCATTCGTGAGAACTGCGTGATCGGAGACCGGGTTATTCTTCATAACGGAGTGGTGGTTGGAAGCGATGGCTTCGGTTACACCGTGGAAGAGGATGGAAGTCGCAGGAAGATTCCGCAGATCGGCACGGTTGAGATCGGCGATGATGTTGAGATCGGCGCAAATACGACGGTGGACCGGGCCCGGTTCGGCTGCACGCGGATTGGGAACGGGGTGAAGATAGATAACCTCGTTCAAATCGGTCACAATGTGCAGGTGGGCGATTATACTGTTGTTGTGGCTCAAACGGGAATTGCCGGGAGTACGGAGATAGGCAGGAATGTGATTTTGGCAGGGCAGTCCGGTATTGCGGGGCACTTGGTGATCGGCGATGGAGCCGTCATCGGGGGGCAAAGCGGAGTGGGGAAGGATGTGCCGCCCGGTGAGACATGGCGCGGTTCGCCGGCCCGGCCGATCAGGGAAATGATGAAAGCAGATGCCGCTTTGCTTCGCCTGCCTCAGATGAAGCGTGCGTTGGCCGACCTCGAGGCACGGGTCCGCAAGCTGGAGGGCGGCGAAACCCGGCCGGGTTGAACGCCGCCGCCTGTTGCCTGTCCAAAATCAAGCGTGAGTTGCCGGAGGATGCGAACTTATGCAGATGGACAGACTGACAATCAAAGCACAGGAAGCGGTACAGCGGGCTACCCGCCTTGCCGAACAGTATCACCACAGCGAAGTGTCGCCGGAGCATTTGTTGCTCGCGCTTGTTGAGCAGGAGGAAGGGGTGGTTCGGCCCTTGTTGAACCGGCTGGGTGTTTCGCCCGAAACGGTTCGCAGCGAAATCGAAGCGGTACTCACCACGCGCCCCTCGGTGCAGGGGGCGACGGCAGAACGTGCGATTTCACGATCCTTTCGCTCCATATTGGAGTCCGCTTTCGATATCGCCGGCAAAATGCACGATGAATATGTAAGCTCGGAACATCTCTTCCTGGCAACCATCCAGCAAAAGGGAACGGATGCCGCGAGCCTGGCGGCCAAGGTGGGGCTGACTCCCGAAGCCGTCCTGAAAGCCTTGCAGGCGGTTCGCGGAAGCCAGCGGGTTACGGACCAGTCGCCGGAAGATAAGTATGAAGCGCTGAAGAAGTATGGCCGTGACCTCACGGAAGCTGCGCGCAAGAGCAAGCTGGACCCGGTGATCGGCCGGGATACGGAAATCCGACGCGTGGTGCAAGTGCTCTCGCGGCGCACGAAAAACAATCCGGTGCTGATCGGTGAGCCCGGCGTCGGCAAGACCGCGATCGTCGAAGGGTTGGCGCAGCGCATAATAGCGGGTGATGTGCCGGAGAGCTTGAAGAACAAGCGGGTGGTGGCGTTGGATCTTGGCGCGATGATCGCGGGAGCGAAATACCGCGGCGAATTCGAGGATCGTTTCAAGGCGTTCCTGAAAGAAGTCACGGCGGCGGAAGGCGCCATCATCCTTTTCATAGACGAATTGCACACCCTGGTCGGCGCGGGCGGGGCCGAGGGCGCGGTGGATGCGTCGAACATGATCAAGCCGCCGCTGGCGCGTGGTGAATTGCGGTGCGTAGGTGCCACCACGCTGAACGAGTATCGCAAGTATGTCGAGAAGGATGCGGCGCTGGAGCGCCGATTTCAGCCGGTGGTGGTGAGCGAGCCCACCGTAGAAGATACCATCGCCATTTTGCGCGGCCTGCGCGAACGATATGAAGTGCATCACGGTGTGCGCATCCAGGATTCAGCCCTCGTGGCTGCGGCGAAGCTCTCACACCGGTATATCAGCGACCGTTTTCTGCCGGACAAGGCGATTGATCTTGTGGACGAAGCGGCCAGCCGATTGCGTATGGAGATAGACAGCATGCCGGTCGAGATTGATGAAGTCGAGCGCCGCGTCATGCAGTTGGAGATCGAGAAAGAGGCGTTGAAAAAGGAAAAAGACGCGGCGTCCCGCGACCGCCTCGGCAAGCTGGATGCCGAACTGGCTGATCTGCGCGAAAGAAGCAAGGCGATGAAGCTCCACTGGCAGAAGGAGAAGGAGCTGATTTCGGAAATCCGGTCTTTGACGGAAGCTCTGGACCTGGCGCGGAGCCAGGAGGAGACCGCCAAGCGCGAAGGCAATCTTCAGAAAGCGGCGGAGCTGATGTATGGGCAGATTCCGCGTATTCAGAAACAGGTTGAGGCGGCCCAGCAGAAGTTGGCCGAACTGCAGAAAGACCAGAAGATGCTGAAAGAGGAAGTGGACGCGGAAGATATCGCCAGCGTTGTTGCGAATTGGACGCATATCCCGGTCAGCCGTCTGCTGGAGACCGAGAAGCACAAGCTGCTTCACATGGAAGAGCGGTTGCGGGATCGCGTAGTGGGGCAGGACGAAGCGATCAAGGCGGTGTCGAATGCCGTGCGGCGGGCGCGCTCGGGCCTCCAGGATCCGAACCGGCCCATCGGATCGTTCATTTTCCTCGGACCAACCGGCGTTGGTAAGACCGAGTTGGCTCGGGCGCTTGCGGAGTTCCTGTTCGACGACGAGCATGCAATGGTGCGGATTGACATGTCGGAATTCATGGAGAAGCATACGGTCAGCCGACTGATTGGCGCGCCACCGGGCTATGTGGGGTACGAGGAAGGCGGATATCTGACCGAGCATGTCCGGCGCAAGCCGTACTCGGTAATTCTCTTCGACGAGATCGAAAAGGCGCACCCCGATGTGTTCAATGTGCTGTTGCAGATTCTCGATGACGGGAGGTTGACGGATGGGCAGGGGCGGACGGTGGGTTTCACGAATACCGTGGTGATCATGACGTCGAATATCGGCGGAGCGATCATTCATGAAACGCTGGCGGCGCATCCGGACCTGATGGCCGACGATTCCGCGTTTGAGCAGATGGAGGGGCGGGTCATGGGTGCGTTGCGGTCGAGTTTCCGGCCGGAATTTTTGAACCGCATAGATGAAGTCATCATCTTCCACAGCTTGAGCCGGGAGCAGATCAAGCAGATCGTGGACATCCAGTTGCGGCGGCTGGCCAGGCATCTGGAGGAGCAGGAGATCGGACTGGAACTGACCGATGCGGCGAAGGACGTGCTGGCCCGGGACGGTTTCGACCCGTCGTTCGGCGCCCGTCCTCTCAAGCGGGCGATCCAGCGCAAAGTACTGGACGCGCTGGCGGGCGAGATACTGGAAGGCCGCGTGCCGCGCGGACGGAAAGTGATCGTGGACGCGGGTCCGGATGATTCGGAGCCTTTTGTCTTCAAGGTGAGCAGGGGGAAATAGTGGAAACCGCAGCATCGGCCATTTTGATTATCTTCATTTTCTTCATGGTGTATTACATCACGCGCGGAATGTGATGGTCCGGGCTCTTTCCGTGAAGGGTGCTTCCTGGTACAGTGTGGGTAGCGGACATGAATACGGATCTCCATGTGCAGGTGAAGGGATTGGTGCCCACGCAATCGGGTTGCGGTGTCTTCCTGGGAAACGAAAGCAAGGTGATCGCGATTTTCGTGGACCACGGCGTCGCGGCGGCGATCACGATGTTCCTGCACGGGATCAAAAAGCCCCGGCCGCTCACGCACGATCTGATCGGCAGTATCTTTGCGGGCCTTGGAGTGAAACTCCAGAAGGTTGTGGTCAGCGACCTGAAAGACGAAACCTTCTACGCGAAGATTTACCTCTACCAGGAAAACGAACTGGGCAAGAACATTGTCGAAGTGGATGCGCGCCCCAGCGATTCGATTGCGCTCGCGATCCAGCAGGGCTGTCCGATCTATGTCAGCCGTCACGTCTGGGATAACGCCGAGGACATGACCTGGGCGCTGGAGCAGGCGAAAAACACGCCACCGGAAGCGCCTGGCGAGGCGGAAGGCGATGGCGGTGAGATTCCGCCTCATCAATAGGTCCGCCAATTCTCTGGAAAGAAATCCTTGCGCCTGCCTTCGCCTGATGATATACATGAATTGACAATCTTTATCAATTATGGACTGAGGGACGCGGGAGGGGTGTCATGAAGACCATATTATTGGCGCTGGGTTTGATGTTGGCAGGCGGGACGGTGTGGGGTGGCGAAGCGGTTCTGTTCAGCGCGACGAAAGCATCATCCGATGCCTGGCAATGGGTAGGCGCGAAGCTGAAGGCGGAGGAAAAAGGGGGATTGGTTCTCACGCCGGACAGGGCCAATTTGCCGAGCGTCGTGCTGCAGGATCGGTTTGCCTGGTGTCCGGACGGAGTGGTCCGGTTGGATGTGCGCCAGGCGGTAGCCGGAACATTTTCCCTGCAGGTGCTGGCGTTCAAGGGACCAACTTACCTGGGTGCGCTGGACCTCGTGAAAGCGTCCGATCAGAAAGGCGTGATGGTCTTTCCTTTTGACCGGCTTGCATTTCCTCCCGGAACGGAAACCGTCACTTTCAAGCTCTGGGTATCGCGCGGGATTGGAACAGCCATTACCATAAACGAATTGGAATACGTGATTCCCATCAATCCGGAGGAGGTCGTTTACGAAAGCAAAATAGACGCCGCGACCCGGGTGGAGGCGGATCAATTGGATTGGACGCTGGGCGATGCCGGCGCTCAGGTGCGCCTGCGCGATGGGTCATCCATCGGGTCCCTGCTGTTTACTGATCAAATTCCCAGGCAGGACAGCCGACACCTGATCGTTCAACTGAGCGACGTCAAGGGAGGGAGCGTTGCGGCGCAGGTTTGTGCCTTCAACGAAGCCGGCGAGTATCTCGACTCCGTTGACGTGGTCAAGCATGCCACGGCCGGGATCAGTTGTGCGCTGGGCGGTATTGCATGGCCGGAAGGCACGGCTACATTTCAGGTCAAGCTGTGGGCCGGCGGCGACTCCGGCATGTCCGCATTGATTCAACGCCTCCTGGTGTTGAAGTAGGTAGAACGAATCAACTCAACAGGGTGAATGTGTCGGACGTGTAGCATGAAACACGCTGAGACAAGACCATCGGACGAAGGCGATCGCGCAAAACCGACGATTTATGATGTAGCGCGGGAAGCCGGAATTTCGATTGGAACCGTCTCGCGCGTATTCAACGACAAGCGCGATGTTTCGGCGGCGACTCGCGCGAAGGTGCTGGAGTCGGCCAAGCGGCTCAATTACATGCCCCAACTCACGGCGCGGCGCCTGACGGTCGGCCTCGTGATGGACGACGTGGAGAAGATTCATGAGGTAGCCTATGTCGGCGCGATCCTGTGCGGGTTGGCCAACCATGCCGCGCATCGTGGCATAGCCCTGGAAATCGTTCCGATCCGGGATATCGAGGTCGTTTTCCGCCGGCACCTGTCCGGCTTGATTGGCGTGTTGTTCGGGAAGGCGGCATTAAAGCTGGCGTCCGTTTCGAACGTTCCGGTTGTTCTCATTAACAATGCCCCGGAAAAAGGGTCATTCCACGTGGTTGCTTCCGATCACGCGGAAGGGGCTCGTTTGGCAGCGCAATATCTACTCAATCGCGGGCATCGCAGAATTGCTGCAGTGGGTGTTGATTGTTGCGATTGGGGGATGAGGGAGCGGCAGCGCGGTTTCCGGAGCGCTTTAGAGTCGGCCGGAATGAAAGTGCGGAAAGACCCGATCACCTGCCTCGACGGGCATTCGATCGAAGAGGTCTTCGATCCGTTGCTCAGGAAGGGCCCGACGGCCGTGGTCGTGTTCGGCGAGGATCTATCCATAGCGATTACGGATAATCTGGTGCATCGGATGAACGTGCGCGTCCCGGATGATCTTTCTCTGCTGACGTACGAAGTTCCCCTGGTATCGAGCCTGCAAACGCCGCCACAAACGACGATCGTGCAGCCCTGGGAGCGAATTGCGCGCATGGCGCTCGATACGCTTCTTGATGTCATCCGCGCTCCCGGCGGGAGTCCCCGCCGCGTGCTGCTGCCGAACCAGCTTATCGAGCGCTCATCCGTGCGCGCCATTTGAAGCCGGTCACTTGTTCGATAGGCCGACAAAAAAAGAAAAAGTACGCTTGACATAATTGTTAAACCTTATCATAATGCGACACGGCACAGCGGAGCAAGGAAAGGACCGTAACTCTTACGGTGAATGAGCAAACAGGCTGAAGGGTAAAAACAGAAGGAGACAGTGTAATGAAGCGAATGCTGATCGTGCTGGGGTTGGTGGTTTGGGTATGCGGAATGGTCGTCGCGGACGTTATCGTGTGGGAGGAAGACTTCTCGAATGTGGACGATTGGATGATTGTCTGGGAGCAGCATGGCGATACGGCGGGGAGCATCAGTTCCGATGGGACATTCGGATTGATGTACGTTGATCGCAACGATTCCGGCGCCGCGTTTTCACCCTCCGCTTTCATGGCGTTCAATGCCACGACCTGGAGCGCGTATAATCTGAATCTCGACGTCGAAAGCATCACGTGGTCCATGAGTTACCAGGTTGGATTCGACGAGTTTGATGCGGATTATAACTATCTGAGTTCTGTGACCGTTCATCCGCAGGGCACGTTCGTGGGTTCCACCAGCTACGAGCTTGCGGATGTTGAATGGAATGCGGGCTCTGTTTATGTGCGTCCTAAAATCACGGTGAACACCGGCGATGGCGGGCAAACCCTGACAATGGACAATCTGCAGTTGAGCATGATTCCTGAGCCGGGAACAGTCGGACTGACGGCCCTGGGCTTCGCGGTGGCTTCCTTGGCGCGGCGGATGCTCCGGTTGCGAGCGTGACAAGCAGTCCTTGAAGAGCGAGGAAACGCGGGCTCGATCCCCATGGGAGCAAAGCGGGGTGAAGCCCGCGTTCCTTTCTTCTGGAATCGCGCACCCCGCCCCTATAACATGGCGCGTCATGAAAGTTCTTGTTACAGGCGGTGCGGGTTACATCGGCAGCATTACGTCCGAAATCCTTCTGGATGAAGGCCATGAGGTCGTTATTTTTGACAACCTCGGGCGCGGTCATCGTGAGGCAGTGGATGCGCGCGCGGAGTTCATTGAAGGCGACTTGCGCAATCGCGAAGACATTCGCAAGGCGATGGGTAGCGTTCTGCCCGACGCGGTGATGCACTTCGCGGCGTTCGCGCTGGTCGGCGAATCCATGCAGGACCCGATGCTTTATTTCCGCAACAACGTCCTCGGCGGAATCAACCTCGTGGAATCCATGATCGAGCGCGGTGTGAAGCGGATCATTTTTTCCTCCACGTGCGCTACGTATGGCCAGCCCGAGCGCATGCCGATGACGGAAGATTTGCCTCAGCGGCCGACAAATCCGTACGGCGAATCGAAGCTCATGCTCGAGAAGGTGCTGAGCTGGGAGCAGGAGCGGCGAGGGCTTCAGCCGGTGTTCCTCCGCTATTTCAACGCAGCGGGCGCGACGGAGAAGCTCGGCGAGGATCACGATCCGGAAAGCCACCTGATTCCCAACGTACTGGCCGTCGCACTTGGAAAGAAAAAGAGTGTTGGGATCTTCGGCGATGACTATGAGACGCCGGACGGCACATGTATCCGCGATTACATCCATATTGTGGACCTGGCCCAGGCGCACATCATTGCGCTTACCGGGAGCCAGACCGGCGCCTTCAATTTGGGGAATGGCGACGGCTACTCGGTGAAGCAGGTGGTCGAAGTCGCGCGGGAAGTGACCGGGCACGCGATTCCAGCCGAACTCGCGCCGCGCCGTCCGGGCGATCCCGCTCGTCTTATCGCCGCGGCAGACAAGGCAAAGACGGTGCTTGGCTGGAAGCCGAAATACCCGGAAATGCGGACCATCGTCCAGCACGCCTGGGATTGGCATCGGACCCATCCGAATGGCTATCGCAAATGAAACCGCGCATCGAGCTGGTTTCGACGGGCAGCGAGCTTCTCAGCGGCCGGACGGTCAATCGTCATGCGGCTGTTCTTGGTGAACATCTGCAGCGCCTCGGTCTGGAACTCGAACGCGACACGACCGTGCCGGACCAACTCGAATGGATTGAGGAGGCCGTGTCTTCCGCGTTGAATCGCGCGGATGTGGTCATGGTGAGCGGTGGGCTCGGGCCGACGTGCGACGACATCACCCGCGATGCGCTGGCCAGGCTGCTGGGGCGGCGCGTGATCACCGATCCGGTTGCGCTTGAATCGCTGCGCGAGAGAATGAAGCAGATGGAGAGAGCCGTTACTCCCCAGGCGGAATTGCAGGCGCGCATTTTGGAAGGCGGAATCGCTTTGCAGAACTCCCTGGGCGCAGCGCCGGGCGAGCGCATTGAGTTGGAAAATCAGAAAGTGATTTTCATCCTGCCCGGGCCCCCGGACGAATTTCTTTGTGTGCTTACCGGGCATATCCTTCCGTGGCTGCAGAAGCGCTTTCCGGTTTTGGCAACGACCCGGGAGAAGATGTTCCTGGTCTGCGGGCTTGGTGAGTCGGCGATCGTTGCGCTTTTTGAGGAAGCAGGGATTTCCTGCGCCGGAATGGATGTCGCGTACAGCGCCAAGCCCGGCAGAATCGAGATACGGCTTAGAGCTTCCGGGATCCATGCGGACGAATTTGAGCGCGAGGTGCAGAAGATCCGAACGGCGCTGGGCTCAAACGTGTTTGCCGAAGAGCGCGTGACGATGGAGGAAGTGGTGGGGCGGTTGCTGAAGGAGCGTGGCAAAACGCTTGTGACCGCGGAATCGTGCACCGGCGGCTTGCTTGGCGGACGGATCACGTCGGTCAGTGGAAGTTCAACGTATTATCTCGGCGGTGTGGTGGCTTACTCGAACGAGGTGAAGACGCGTAGTCTCGGTGTGGATGCGGGATTGATCGAGCGGGAGGGGGCGGTCAGTGAGGCCGTCGCACGCGAGATGGCAAAGGGCATCCGGAAATTGCTCGGCGCGGATATCGGGGTCGCTGTCACGGGCATCGCCGGTCCAACCGGCGGCACGCCGGAAAAGCCGGTGGGGTTGGTGTATATCGCCGTGGCGGATTCGGAAGGCGAGTGGGTGAAAGAAAATCGTTTTGCCCGCGATCGCGAACGCGTGCGCGAATGGAGCGTCCAGTTTGCCCTGGATATGGTGCGCCGCCGGCTGATCGGCAGGGATGGAAGATAGAGATCGTCGGAAGATGTTGTGCCACCCGGTCCTTTCAGCCCAAAATTCGAAAAACGAATATCGAAATCCGACTTGTCCGTCCGAAGGCGGAAAGAAATTCGAAAGATGAAAATGAAGAAAACTTGCTGAAACCCGGTGTTTTATGATTTTCGATTTTGAATTTCGAACTTGTTTCGTATTTCGGATTTAGACATTCGGATTTGAACAATGCGCCGTTCATCGGCGACCTTGTTACTGGATCGATAGGATTTGATTGCGGAGGGGCATGTCCGACGTTATTCGTGCTTTTGTGGCGGTTCCGATCGGTGAAGCGGTGCGCGAGGGGCTTGAGCGCGCGCAGAAGCAGCTTCGCGAGGCGAACGCACATGTGAGCTGGGTCAGGCCGGAAAACATCCACCTCACGCTGGCTTTCCTGGGCGATATTTTCGAGTCGCAAATGCCTGGTCTTGCGAAACTGCTCGAATGTGTGGCGCAGGAGTTCCCGGCCTTTGAGGTCCATGCGGAAAAAGTGGGCTTTTTCGGGTCCGAGCGTTCACCGCGGGTTGTCTGGGTCGGATTGGAGCCGCCGGAGGGCCTGTTGAACATGCTTCAAGCAAGCCTGGCCGAAGGAATACGCAGCCTCGGATTTGCCTTGGAAGACCGGCCGTTTCATGCGCATTTGACGCTGGGCCGCGTGCGCTCGCGCAGAGGGGTGGATGGTTTGACATCACTCATGCGCTCGGCTAAGAATACGAGCTTCGGTTTGATTAAAGTGGATCGCATTTTGCTGATGCAGAGCCGTGTGGCTCATCAGGGGGTCCAATATTCAATACTTCATGAAAGCATTTTGAAAGGAGTTGGGAGTCATGGCGGCTAAAGCACAATCGGCAGGAGCGGGAAAGAAAGATACGTCGGCGCTGAGCACGGTTATCGCTCAGATTCAGAAAGAATACGGCGACGGCGCAATCATGCGCCTTGGCGATGAAGAGACGAAGGTCGGTATTCCCTGCATCCCGACGGGCGCTTTGACACTGGATCTCGCGCTGGGGATCGGTGGCGTACCGCGTGGTCGCGTGATCGAGGTTTTCGGTCCGGAGTCTTCCGGCAAAACGACGCTGGTACTGCACATCATCGCGAACGTTCAGAAGGCCGGGGGCATGGCGGCGTTCATTGACGCGGAACATGCACTCGATCCGGCTTATGCCAAGAAGATTGGCGTGAACCTGGACGACTTGCTCGTCTCGCAGCCGGACTCCGGCGAGGAAGCGCTGAGCATCGCGGAGACGTTGGTGCGCAGCAACGCGGTGGATGTGGTGGTGGTGGACTCGGTTGCGGCGCTTGCACCCCGGGCGGAGCTGGAAGGCGCGATGGGTGATTCGCATGTCGGCCTGCAGGCCCGCTTGATGTCGCAGGCGATGCGTAAGTTGACGGCGCTGTTGAATAAGTCGCGCACCTGCTGCGTGTTCACAAACCAGATCCGGGAAAAAATCGGTGTCATGTTCGGCAACCCGGAAACGACGCCGGGCGGCCGCGCGCTGAAGTTCTATGCGTCCGTGCGACTGGACATCCGCCGCATCGCGGCCATCAAGGATTCAGCCGGCCGTGTAATTGGCAACCGGACCAAGGCGAAGGTGGTCAAGAACAAGGTGGCGCCACCGTTCACCGAGGGCGAATTCGATATCCTTTATGCGGAAGGCATTTCGTGGGTGGGGTCCATTATTGACGCGGCCGTTGACTTCGGCCTCATTGACAAGCGCGGCACATGGCTTTCATTCGAAGGTCAGCAGCTTGGACAAGGGCGGGATGCGGCGCGGGAAAATCTCAAGAGCGATCCCGAGATGCAGGAGAAATTGGTCAACGCCGTCAAGGCAAAGGCCCGCGAAAAGCACGGTTTCTCCGGCGCGCATACCACTCCTAAGACCGACAAGACCGAAGAAGAATAGGCAGGCTTTGTTCTCATGATGACCGCTTCGCAAGTCAGGCAGTCTTTCCTGGATTTTTTCCGGGCCAAGGAGCACGAGATCGTTCCGAGTTCACCGGTGGTGATCCCGTCCGATCCGACGTTGCTTTTCGCCAATGCCGGGATGAACCAGTTCAAGGAGATTTTCCTCGGAAGCCGGGAGAGCGCCTATCGCCGTGTCGCTGACACGCAGAAGTGTATCCGGGTCAGCGGCAAGCATAACGACCTTGAGGAAGTCGGGCACGATACGTATCACCACACGTTCTTCGAGATGCTGGGCAATTGGTCGTTTGGCGACTACTACAAGCGCGAAGCAATCACGTGGGCGTGGGAATTGCTGACCGAAGTATGGAAGCTGCCCAAGGAGAAGCTCTGGGCCACGGTGTACAAGGACGACGATGAATCCGAGCGCCTTTGGAAAGAAGTCACGGACATCAACCCCTCGCACGTGCTCCGGTTCGGCGAGAAGGATAACTTCTGGGAAATGGGCGAGACGGGACCCTGCGGGCCGTGCTCCGAAATCCATATAGATCGAACCGCCACCGGCTGCACGCCGGACCAGGTGAATGCCGGGACGCCGGATGTGATCGAGCTGTGGAACCTGGTATTCATTCAATACAACCGGCGAAGCGACGGCTCGCTGGAAGATCTTCCCAGCAAGCATGTGGACACGGGCATGGGCTTCGAGCGGATGGTGTCCGTGCTGCAGGGCAAGCCGTCGAACTATGACACGGATGTCTTCGTTCCGCTGCTCGAATGTCTGCAGAAAATGAGCGGCATGGAATACGAGGGCGAGGCCGCCATCGCGATGCGGGTCGCGGCGGACCATGTGCGGACGCTCTCTTTCGCGATTGCCGACGGGGTGCTTCCTTCAAACGAAGGGCGCGGCTATGTTTTGCGCCGGCTGTTGCGCCGAGCGGTCCGATACGGAAGAAAGCTTGGACTTACACGGCCCTTCCTCCACGAGCTTGTGCCCGTGCTGGAGAAGACCATGGGCGGTGTGTTTCCGGAACTCGGGAAGCATCGCTCCGAGATCGTGCGCGCCATCCGCGCGGAGGAAGATAGTTTTGCGCAGACGCTGGATCGGGGAATCAGCCTGTTCGAGGAAACGGTCGAAGCGCTCACCGCGCGCAACGAAAAGTGTTTCCCCGGCGAAGAGGCGTTCAAGCTGTACGACACGTACGGGTTCCCGATTGATCTGACGGTACTGATGGCCGCGGAGAAGAATCTGACGGTGGATCAAAAACGATTCGCGGAGTTGATGGAAGAGCAGCGCGAACGGGCCCGGGGCGCGCGCAAGGACGCCGCGCGGGCGCGCGAATCGGATGTTGTGGCAGATCTGGTTGCGCGTGGCATCAAGTCGGAGTTCACCGGCTATGAAACGCTGGAAGACAAGGCGGGTGTTCTTGTTCTCCTGTCCGAGGACGGCGAGAAAGATTCGCTTGGCGAAGGCGACGCGGGCGAAGTGATGCTGGACAAGACGCCTTTCTACGCGGAGTCGGGCGGTCAGATCGGCGACAAGGGTGTCCTTCGCGGTCCCGCGGGCGAATTTGAGGTGTGGGATACCCAGCGGCCGGCCGAGGGCATTGTGCTGCATATCGGCAAGGTGGTGACCGGAAAGCTGTCGAAGGGCGATTCGGTGACCGCTGTTGTGGATTCAGAACGCCGTGCGCGGACGGCACGCCATCATACCGGCACGCACTTGCTCCAGTTTGCGCTGCGCGAGATTGTGGGGTCGTCCGTCAAGCAAGCCGGTTCGTATGTGGCGCCGGAGCGGTTGCGGTTTGACTTCAGTTACTTTGAGGCCGTGGGGGCGGACAAACTTGAGCTGGTGGAACGCCGGGTGAACGAACTGGTCATGACCAATCTACCCGTCAGCACCTATTCCATGCCTCTGAAGGATGTTCAGGGTTCGGGAATCATCGCGATGTTCGACGAAAAATATGGCGATGTGGTGCGCGTGGTGGATGTGAAAGGCCACAGCCGCGAGCTGTGCGGCGGCACGCATGTCCATGCAACGGGCGATATTGGTTTGTTCAAAATCGTTTCCGAAAGTTCGGTGGCGGCGGGTGTCCGGCGTATTGAAGCGGTCTGCGGTGTGCCGGCCTACGAGCGCATGCGGCACGAACATGAGCTGTTGAGCAGGCTGGCTCACCGTTTGAGCGCGGCGCCGGAAGAAGTATTCGAGCGCGTTGAAAATCTTATGGAATCAAGCCGCAAGCTGGAGAAGGCGCTCAAGCAGCAGGCGACGCAGTCTGCCATGGGGCAGGTGGATGCCTTGCTGGCGCAGGCTGTGGAGGCAGGCGGAGTGAAGTTGCTGGCGGCGGATGTCGGGGAACACGAGTTGGAAGTGATCCGCAATATGACCGATGCGCTTCGCGACAAGCTTGGTTCGGGTGTCGTGGTGCTGGGCGGACATTCCGGCGGAAAGGCCTCGTTTGTTGCTTCGGTCAGCGATGACTGTGTGAAGAAGGGCGTGCATGCGGGCAAGCTGATCGGTCAGGTCGCAAAGCTGGCGGGCGGCGGGGGTGGGGGACAACCCCAGCGGGCGCAGGCCGGCGGGAAAGATCCGTCCAAGGTAGGCGACGCGATCCGCAAGGTGCCTGAAATCCTTTCGGGCATGTTGGCATGACGGAACCCGTGCAAACAGCGCTGCCGGACTTCTCGCATCTCACACCGGACATCGTTCTGAATCTCGTAGAGCATTCACTGGGCCGCCGCTCGAATCTGTGTCGGCCGCTCACGAGCTACATCAACCGCGTGTACGATGTTGAAATGGACGACGGAAGCTGGGTGGTTGTGAAGTTTTACAGACCCGGCCGTTGGAGCCGCGACGCGTTGCAGGACGAGCAGGATTTTCTTTCCGAGCTTCATGAGCGTGAGATACCCGTCATTGCCCCGATGCCTTGCGCGAACGGC
>CAZTYH010000029.1:0-34302 GCA_964617565.1 uncultured Verrucomicrobiota bacterium | reverse complement strand
GCGTCGTGTCTCCGCTCGTGTCCTGCACCACGTCAAGCTGCTGGGTGGCAATGTTGCCCGCCTTGTCCCTTGCCGTGATCACAACGCCATTCGTCCCGGGACTCAACATGTGGCGGTCGTACTGAAACAAACCCTCTGAAGTTACGCCGTCCGCCCATTGACCATCAATAAACACCTGGACCGCGCTGAACGCGTCGGTTGCCACGCCGGAAACCATAATCCAGCGTCTATCGGTGCTTGCTCCGTTGGTCGGTGAAAGCTCGCTGATGGTTGGCGCGACATTGTCAAAAATGACGGATTCACTGATCAAAGGACTCTGAACAACCGTGTCGCGATACAACCGCGCATAGAGTGTGCGCACCCCGTTGCTCTCGCTTTGCAACCCATATTCAACTTGTTGAGAGAAAGCATACAGCACGCCATTCGTTAGATCGGAGGTTTCGCCAATAATGATATGCTCAGCCACCATGCCGGGCAGGCTGACCGTGATATTCGTTGAACGCGTGTATTGGGCCCCGTCATCAAGAATCATCCGGCGCGGAGGGGTACTGTCGGAGTCCAATGGATTGAATCCCCATTGCAGCTCATACCCATCACCCGCCCAATCCAAATCCGAATCGGCCAAATACGGATCGGTCCCCAGCACAATTTCCAGATCGTCGCCCAGCCCGTCGCTATCCGAGTCGCCGGGATTGTTCAGGGGGTCCGTGCCTGCAGCGATCTCGTCTCCGTCCGATGCGCCATCCCCATCCGTATCCCAGTTGTGCGGATCTGTACCCCGCTGATACTCCTCAAGATTATTTTGCCTATCCTCATCAGCATCAGCCCACCATGAAGCGCCTGTCACGCTTCCGAAATGCAAGACTTCCCACCAATCCGGCATACCATCATCATCGGTGTCCATCCATCCATCTGAAGGATCAAGCGGATTCAGTAGGGAGGGATGCCTCAGCTCAAAGACATCATCCATTCCATCGCCATCGTAGTCGTCGGGATCGGAAATCGGCAAGCGGCGTAATCGGTAATACAGGCCGGTGAAAGAAGTTATCGCCGTTGCATCTTTCCAGGCCTGCGTTCCCTCCTCACCAAGAGTCATGCCTCGGACCTGCGTCCACTCGCTGGTCAATGAATCGGATGCCCAGACTTGAAAATAGACGTCGGTTCCCGATGGAAAATGAAAACTAATCCCCTGACCATCCTCGGTGATTTCGGGCGTAACCAGAAAATCCGAGGCCCATAAACACAGGGAAAAGACGATCAGAAGCAGGACACAGAAGATCCCCAAACTGAAACCACACCACTTTTGAAAAGCATCCCTACTCACACGATCCACCCTGTTCTTACGCGATTAAATCTTTCGCCGGCCGCCGGAATCCAAACGCCCTGAAAAAGGGCGTAGACCTCGCGCATGAAACAAGGGAAATCAGAAGAAACAAATCCTGCCTTCACCCCAAAAGCACATGAGCCAGACGTCAAATCGGCATAAATTGGCCGACAAGCTCCAACTCTTTCATCGCAAAACCATCACCCCGGAACTAAATCTCCGTGCATTAACACAAAAATCACGTTCTGTTTTGTTCATGGCAAAATATCGGAATCACTTACAAGCAAAACCGTCTCATCTCGATTTCTTTTTTTCTGCGTTCTCATTTCTGAGTATGTGAATGATCAAACGCTTCACCGGCAGAAAAGGAAATGGCACAGGCACGTTGATCCGATCGTCTCAGACAAAAAATCGGATCTCAAAGCCAAATGGTGGCAATCACGGATACTGCGCCGGGCGGTCGAGGCCGGCGGATTCGGGGAGGCCGAACAGAAGGTTCATGTTCTGCAGGGCATTACCCGCCTGCCCCTTCATGAGGTTGTCTATGTGCGAGACGACCCGCAGCCGGTTCGTCCGGGCGTCCACATCCACGATCAGGTTGCAGTAGTTCGTCCCCCGTACATGCACCGTGCCTACCGCGGCGTTCCGATCGTATATCCGCACAAAACCATTGTCCTTGTTGAACGCGCGATACGCTTCCATGACCTGATCAGCGGTCACTCCCGCAGCGAGCGTTCCGTAAAGACAGGACATGATGCCGCGACACACAGGCACAACCTGGGCGGTAAATGTCACATTCAGCGGCTTGCCGGCAAGAAGGCCCAACTCCCGCTCAATTTCCATGACGTGCTGATGCCCTGCAAGTCGGTACGCGTTCATGTTGTCGTACCGCGCGGGATAATGAAATACCGCGTTCGGCTTCTTGCCCGCACCCGACACGCCCGTCTTGCAATCGCAGATGATACTCGTCAGATCAATCAGCTTGGCCTTCACTGCAGGCGCAAGCCCCAGCAAGCAACTGATCGCAAAGCAACCACAGTTCCCTACCAACCGCTTCTTCTGATTGATCTCGGCCCGATGCAGTTCCGGGATGCCATACACGGTCTCCGGAAGCAATGCCGCATCCTTGTGCTCCGGATTCAGCCCGATCCGCTTCGCGTATTCGGCATACTGCCCGGCATCGTTGAACCGGAAATCTCCACTGTAATCTATGACTTTTGTGCCCTTCTCCAACTCCGCCCGGGCAAGCTGCATGCCGACGCCATCCGGCGTGGAAAAGAAAACGACATCCGCCTTCTCTTTCGCCACTGCGCTGTCGGACGCAACGATTTCCATGTCGCAAAAACCCGCCAGATGCGGATATAGAGCGCTGATAGGCTTGCCCACGTCCTGGACGTCCACGAGGCACGCGATCTCCGCGTCCGGATGCCGCAGCAGCAGCTCCGTGATCCCGACACCGCCATATCCGCCTGCGCCAACAACTTTTGCCCTGATCATGTTCTTTTCCTGTTTTTCCAATAACTGTATTGCGACCGGAGAATATAGCCCAAGACCCTGTGACATAAAGTGTTTTTTGAGGATTCATCAACCTGCCCTTTTGCTATATGGTTTAGTCCATGGCGCAAGACGACCTCATCCTATTCACAACCGAGCTCGCCCGACGCCAATATGTGCGGCGCGAGGCATTGCAAAAGGGCTTTATAGATGCCTCTCAACTGCTCACCCTGGCACGCTTGCGTGACATGCTCGCCTCGGCCGCCCGCGAAGCCGGCCTTCTCGTCACGCAAACGACAAACCCCGTGATGAATAAAGTTCTCGCGCGGCGCGCCGCCGGCCGTATGCACGGCGCACCGATGGGTCAAGGCCCCCTCTCGGCGCTCCGGCCAAATGCACTCGCCGACACGCTCGAAAATCTGGTCGAAACACTTTCCTCTTTCGGTGACGACACGGAAGCCGTCCATGAACTGATGAAGCTGCCGGAAAGCGGCGCAAAACTGAATCAGCTCGCCCTTCTTTACGAGACCTATCGCAACCTCTGTGCCGAACACCGGCTGGCCGACATCCGCGATACGAACGCCGCCATCCTCGCCCTTTTGGCAAACAAGAAGAAAGAGACATGGCCCGCCTGTCTCTCCAAACCTGAAGGACGCATCATTCTCCGCGGCGTCCGATGGCTCAACCCGTTCGAGGAAAAACTGGTCGCTGCCTTGAAGCGCGGACTCGGCAAAGACCGCGTTGTAGTTCACTCCGCGCTTCCTCCCGCGCATGCAGAAAAAGTCGAGGACCGGCTGCGTGCACGGGTACGCTCTGAAGTCCTGATGGGCGACGATGAAACATGGACAGCCTGGACAGAAAACCTGTCCGACGCGATCGAGGTCGAAGATGCCAACGTTGCACTGGACAGCCGGGAGCGGCTCTCTTTTTCGCGTTCGGCCGGCTTGTACGGTGAAATCGAAGACCTGGCGCGAAGGATTCGATGGGAAATGGACGCCTGCAACGTAGCGCCCGAACGCATCGCCCTTATCGTTCGGAACCTCGGCGATTACGCGGACGCGGTAAGACATGTCTTTTCGCGCTTCGGCATCCGTTGCCATCTCCGGCGCGGGCTCCCGGTCCTTTCGGCGCCACTGGCCAAGACTTACCTTTCGTGGCTCAACCTGCCGCTCACGCTGGATCGCGACACATTTTGCGCAATCCTGCAAACGCGGTCTTTGCTTGCGCATGGATTTCGCGATCATGATGAATGCGACGAGATAGTTCACGACATTCTCTCGGGCGGCGTTCCGCCACGACTGAACGCTTTTACGCTCCGGCAAAGTCTCGAAACATATTACTCCGTAGAGCGAAAGGATGTGCCGAAGTCCATCGTTGACGCTCGCATCGAGCGGCTGAACAGGCATCTCTCCCGGCTGCGTGACCGAGGCCGCCCAGCCCCGTTCTCTGCCCATGCCGATATCGCCCTGGAACTAATGAACGACTTTGCACTGGCGGAATCTGAACAGCCGGGCGCACGGGCCAATGTCCGGGCGCTTGAAGCAATCGGTTCCGTTATCCGCTCAATTAAGGACTCCGTCGCGTCAGATAACGAACCCTGTTCCCTTCGTGAATTCAGCGATCTCCTGGAAGCCTGCATCGAGGATCTGACCGTTAATGTCGGACAGGCGAATGAGGATGGAGTCTGGGTATTGAACCCCTTCGACGCGGCCGGGCTGCAATTCGATGTCGTGCTGATTTGCGGCCTGAACGAGGGAGTGTTCCCCGCTACCACGCGGCAGGATTCGCTTTTCGACGATCGAGAGAGAGAAGTGATCCGTGAAGGCCTGAAGAAAAAAGCCGTGCATCTCCCGCTTTGGGCCCTGGCGCCATCCACTGTTCAAATGGTACAGGAAAGCCTGCTGTTTCTCATCGGGCTCGGTACCGCGCGGGAGCATATTGTCCTTTCCTACCAATCCTGCGACACCGACGGTCGCGACAGGGTTCCCAGCGAATTCTTCCGCAGCGTGTGGAACCTGGCCGGTTGGCCGTCTTCGCCCGGAATATCACTCGGCGATTATGATGCATGGCGCGTGAAGGTTGCGGGTAACAACTGCTGGGTGGCGCAACATTTCAAGCGTCAAAAGGATCTCCCGCCCTACCAACGCATGCCGATGCCCGGCGAGTCTTATCTAGCTACCGTTCCTCTTCCTCTTTGCTGCGCGACCGACGAAGCACGGCAGCGCATCGCGCGCGCGGCAGATGATCCCGCATTGACCGCGGAACTTGCGCGTTTCCGTTCAAGCCAAGCCACCACCCCCACACCCACTCCGGCTGCACGCGCCACCGTCGAGGGGCTCGACGTCGAGCGGGCACGCGAAGCTTTTTTCAGCACTCCCGAAAAGACGCGCGCTGCAACGGAAGCTTATTGCGGACGGCTGCGCAGTTCCTACGGTCGCGGCCTCGCCGGAGACTGGCTTGCCCGGCACAACGAACTAAGTCCGACCGCACTGGAAGTGCTGGCCAAATGCCGCTACCGCTTTCTCCTTTCCAAGATGTGCTACATCCAGGAACTGCGCACCCAGGAAGATACACCGGACATCATGGATCGCGGGCGCATCATCCATCGGATTCTTGAACTGGCGTATGGCGCGTTGAAGGGCGACACGGAACCCCTCGCGGCCATCGCACCAGCAATCACCAAGGACTATGCCGATATCTGCACGCCGCGATTCTGGGCCTGCCGCGCACCGGATGACTCATGGGTATTGGAGGCTCATTCTCCGCGCGACGGAAAGAAGCACGCCATTCCGCTCTGTTCATTCAATGCCGCTCCGTCAAAGCGATACATCGCTTTTGCGCGCGAGGTGGCGGATGCGGTATTCGACGAAGCGGAGAAGTCCGGGGAACTGGTTCGGCTCGGAGATCCTGGCATTTGGATGACCGAGAAACCGAAAATCCGGCAGATTATCACCAATTACATCGCACTGGATATCGAATCCGCGGAAAGCGAACGACGATTCCCGGCTCTCTTCGAACTTCGATTCGGACGACAGTTCGACCGCAGCGGACCGGACATGCCCGCGCTTGCGCTTGGCGATGCAGACGATGCAATACATGTGCACGGCCAGGTGGATCGCGTGGACCTCATTTTCGACGAATGCGGCAAACTGGAAACGCTGCTTGTCGTGGATTACAAGGGCCCGAGCCGCGGCATGTGCAACGAAGTCGCTTATGCAGAGGAAATCGCCGATAACCTCGATTGCCAGCTTCCCGTATACGGCTTCGCTGCGCAACAATTCTTCTTCAACCGCAACAACACACCCGAGTTGAACGCAAAAACGGCCGCCGTCTATCATATTCAGGACCGCAATCCAGACAGCATGAGCAGGCAGTTCAGAAAAGGACGCGTCCGACTCAATTACTTGATCAATGAAAAGCAACCGCTGACGACGTCTTTTATGAACCAGCTTTACGCCAATCTGGACCGGCTCAAGGACGCCGACTTCTCCGTCGCCCCTCTCGATTGCACCTACTGCGATTTCAAGCACATCTGCAGGGTGGACGTAAACGCCCTGGCCGCCGCGGGCGGAGGGGATGAATCATGAACATCGTCTTCCAAGCGTCCGCAGGCACGGGAAAGACATACCAGGTAACGCACCTGTATGTCTCACTCCTGCTCGGACGCCGCTATAAAATGTGTGGCGATGACGGCGCACCCTGTATCCTCCACGAGCCGGAAGAGGGTAAACCCATAGACCCACGCCGGATTCTGCTTATGACCTACACCGAGAATGCGGCGGCTGAACTCCGTACTCGCGTGACACAGCTCGTCCTGAAGGCCCGACACGAAGCCGAGGAGAAAAGGGATACCACGGAAATCGAACAGACGATCCGGGTTCTCCGTGCCCTGCCCTCCGCGCCAATCAGCACCATTCATTCTTTTTGCGCCGGATTGCTGCGCGAACGGGCGCTCGATGCCGGCATCTCGCCCTCGTTTATCGTCATGGATCAGGACGAGGCCGAGGAACTGCTTGAGCAGACGGCGCGCGAGGAGTTACTGGCGCGGCTCAACCCCGATTCAAACGAGACAGAAGACATCGCGGACGCCGATTTTCGCGCTTTCTGCGAAACCGTTCGCGTTATGGGCGGAACATACGGAAGCAGTGTGGTGCAAACCGTCTGCAACCTGCTGCGTCAGGCGGACAGCAAGGGAATTGATCTCGCGGCGGCGGAGTCATTACTGCCTCCCAAGACACACACCGCCACATCTGCCGCCATCCTGAGCATTCTCGACGGGCTCAAACGCGCAAAAGCGGAGCGCGGGGGCGAACTCCCCGGCAAGGCCAACGAAGTTTTCCAGACATTGGAAAATATTTCGCGCGATTTTCCAGAGATTGGAAAAAAGGCGGAATACGACGATTTCCTCGAAGCCGTCGCATCCGCAGGGCTATCCTCATTCAGCGGCAAGGGCGACTTGACCACGCTCTCGCGCGAATTGAAGGCACTTGTGGAACAAATCAAGTTGGTGATTCACTATCGCAGGCACTACGATCAAATACGCGCCTTTGCACGGTATGCCGCATTTGTCGCGAAAAAATATTCGGAGCGCAAGCTGCAGCTCGGTATGCTCGACTTCGACGACCTTCTCCTGCGTACCCGCGACCTGCTCCGCAAGCGTCCTGAGTGCATCCAGCCCTTCGAATATATCATTATGGATGAAGTGCAAGATACGTCTCGGATTCAGTGCGAAATCGTCGAACGCTTATGGAATCCCCGAAGCACCCGGCTCGTTATTTGCGGCGATGCAAAGCAGGCGATCTACGCCTGGCGCAATGCAGATCCGCAGGTCATGCGCGATCTCTCGGACCGCATCGCCACCATCCCGGCGCATCGCCATGTAGCCCTCCGCACAAGCTATCGCAGCAAGGATTTGTTGCTCGATTTCGTCAACCTGCTGTTCACACGCGTGTATGGCGAGACCTATACCCGTGACGACCGCCTTGCTCCGGCCGAGAGCAAGAATGCATGCGTTCGGAAACAGGCCGAGACGCCGGTCGTGGAAATGCTCATTCCAGACTGGGAAATGGACACTGATGATTCCGGGGCCGAAGGCGAAAGCGGCTACGATAACAACATACCGTCCGCTGAAGAACGTGTGAAACATGAAATGGAGGCGATCGCCGCCCGCATTCAACTCCTTGTGAGCGGCTCCGCAGACTGGAGCCCGCGTTTTCGATATTCCGACGCGAGCGAAAAGTTTGATGCCACCAACACCTCGAACGCATTCCGATACTCCGATATCCTGATCCTGCTGCGACGCACTACGAACCAGCAGATCCTGGAGCACGTACTCCGCCGCCATGGAATTCCCTACCGCATCAGCGGACGAGGGAAAGGACTGTTCTCCAGGCAGGAAACAAAGGACGTTCTTCTTTTCTTCCGCGTCCTTCTCCATCCATTCGACAGTATTTCACTGATCGGTTTTCTCCGCTCGCCCTGGGTGTCTCTATCCGACGAGGCGATCCTTCAATTGGGGTGGGAAAAGACTTCGTTCAGCGAATCGCGACTGCGCGCAAACGTCCTCACGAGTCCACCCGCCATCCTCCCGGACATTGATGCCGATCAGCTTCAGCGCTTGGCGCGCGCGCGAGATTTAATCCTCCGATATCGAAGGCGTCTGGATACGCATCTACCGTCGGAACTATTGCGGTCAATCATCGCAGAAACGGGCTACGACGCTGTTCTTTCCGGCACATTCCGGGGAACCCAACGCCTTGCCAATCTGCGCAAGTTGATTGATTGGCTGCGCACGGCCGAGCGAGGGGGCAAAATATTAACCGCCGACATTTGCGCCCTGCTGCGCAAGCACGCCGAATCGCCGCCCGAAATACCAGAAGCGGTCCTGCTTGACCCCGACCAGAATGCGGTCACTATCATGACTGTTCACGGAGCCAAGGGACTGACCTCGCGGGTCGTCTTTGTCCCAGACATAGCGGGCACACCCCTGTCGGATTCAGGCTGGGCCATGCTAGACACGCAGCCGGAAAGCGCCTCAGATCCTATGCTCCACGTCCGCACGGAGGACATCCTTCGAGAAAGGGTTTTCACACCAGGCTTCGAGGAAGCACGAAGACGCATGAAGGATATTCGCGACAACGAATCGCTGAATCTCTTTTACGTGGCGATGACCCGTGCGCGTGATCTCGTTGTGCTCTCAGGCGCAAAAGGAAGCCGTACCGGAAGCAACACCTGGCGCTCTGCCATGGATTCCCTGGTCCTAGAGGAAGCTTCAGCTTCCGAGTTGATCCGGAAGAAAACCTACGCGGAGCTTGCCGATGCCCTGGTGACCCTCGGTCTTGCGGAAGAAGTTCCGGGAATAACGGTAAGGCCTTTGCTAGAAGCCTTCGCGCATGCTTCCGTTTTCTGGCCAAAGAAGTCAACACACCCCCGCACTCTTCGCTATCCCGCCACGCTGTTGTCGGGACATCAAGCCATACCCCTCGAGCCAACGACAGCCGAAACGGAGCGCGATGCGGACACCGGCACGGCCGCTGCGTTCGGCACGGCTGGGCATTCTGTGCTGGAACGGCTGGCCTCAAGAAGCTGGACGGGCCCGATCCAGCCTCTGCTATCTGCCGCAGCAAGTGAATCTGAGTTGGCCGATGATCAAGCCGCCGCACTGCTCAAGCGAATCGAAATGGCCCTCCCGGAAATCCGCAAGACCACAAGGGACTCCAAGGTCATCGGCATTGAATGGGCGTTTACTCTTTTCACCGAAGCCCAACGCACCCGCCTGCTGGTGGATGGGACGATTGATCTTCTCCTTGAAGATTCCGCGTCTCGTCCTGTAATCATTGATTACAAATTCACCGATGAAAATACCGTCGAACTCCTTCACCGTTACAGTCTTCAACTCAATCTTTACCGGGAAGCCGTTCGGAGGATGACTTCTTCCGCCTCCGCACCACAAGCGATGCTTCTCGCAATCGGAACTGAATCGTGCCGCGCGATTGAGATTCCAGAAGATGCCGATGCTCTGCTGAAGGCGGTTGAAGCTGCTCGATCGCTCAGCGCCGACTGAGGTTCGCATGGCTCACAGCCTTGACATAATCGAGGATGCCCTGCGTGATGGACAGAGCCAATGCTTCACGATATTCCGCTCGCAGCATAAGCTCCTCTTCCGCTGTATTGGATACAAACCCGCATTCCACAAGAGCCGCTGGACAAGGTGCATTCTTCAAGACCATAAACCTTGCCCTGCGCAATCCGCGATCGGTTGCCTTCGTTTTCTGAACAAACGCCCGTTGAAGATAATACCCCAGTATAACATTTGCCTCGTCATGCAGATTGCCTGCATGCGCAATCTGATCGCTCCGGGATGACGTCTGCGCCGCCGTAACAGGACAGCCGGGCGCGGCGATGACGAAGGTTTCCACACCGCTTGCTGATCGCGAGACGGCTGAATTCAAATGAATGCTTACGAACACGTCCGCACGCCATTGCGCTGCCTTGGCGGTACGGTCAGTTAACGGAATGAATCGGTCCGTTTCGCGAGTCATATAAACCTTCAAGCCGGCATTGGCCAGATGGCCTCGAACCCGCCGGGCCACATCCAGGACAACCCTCTTCTCTTCTACGTTGCGACGCCCAATGGCTCCCTTGTCATTCCCCCCATGCCCGGGATCCAGCACGACCACCGCTGCCTTGTTCCGGGACAGGTAGCTTGAAGGTCGCATCAGGGGATCCACAGTCTTGCGCGCATCGGCTTCGCTGATCAGCCAGCGACCCCGACTGCGAATGACCGGCTTGTGCATCCATACCACCTTGCCATTGAAAACGGATCGCCGGCTATCCACCTCGAATTCCCAATCACCTGAGTTTCCACGAAGATGAACTCGGCTCCCCGGAGGCACGCGAATGGTTAAATTGTAAATAGCAGCGAGATCACGCAGCGAGTAATACCGTTCACCACCCACAACCGACACGCGAAGATCGCTGATGTTCGAAGCAGCCCAGACGCTCTCCCCGATACCGGGACTGCAAAGCATGCAGACAACCCAGAGTAGCACTGCCTTCCATTGTATCCCTGATGCGAAACGCATTATTGCCAACCGTTGACCGTATAGTATGACCGCAACCTATCCTTGACGAGGCTCTTTTACAAACAGACTGATATTGATGATGCTTGCGGGTTCCCCATGAGCGGAGTATGTTTTTTCAATAGTGACAATATCTCCACGGAAACATCCAACGCAGGAGGAAGAACCATGTTGCGACTTCGCCGCCTTTCTTCAAGCATCGCGCTGGCACTCATCTTGTCCATAGCACCCGTCCAAATGTTGCTTGCTCAACCGGGACAGAAAGAGGATACCGACCTGCCCTCCAAATGGTTTCAGAAAGCAAAAGGATACGAACAGGCACTGGAGCTACAAGCAGAAACAGGCGCGGACATTTTCATCTATTTTACCCGGGAAGCGCCCAGTGATGAAAAAGGTCTTTGCCGATGGTTTGAATCGAAGGGGTTGAGCGACGTAAAGATTCGCAAATATCTCCGAGATTATATCAAGGTCAAAGCCCCTTTGCCGTCCAATCCCGACACACAGAAGCTGGCGGAAGCTTTTGAAGTCGGGAAAACACCGGCTGTGTATATCGTCCAACCGAAAAGACGCCCACAAAAGTGTGCTGTTTTTGACTGGACCGACAAGAAACCGAAACTGCTCAACGCAGACGAAATGATCGAGGTGTTTCGGGTCCGCAGCAGTGAGCGATACCAGCTGCCTTCGGAAGCTGACACAAAGTAATCGAACGACCGGTCGAAACGCCTATTTCTTGGCTGCCTCGGCCTTTCCTTCAGATTTTGCCTTCTTGCCCTTTTTTTCCTTGGCGACGGGTTGTTGCTGCTCCGTCTTCTCCGGCTTGGCCTTCTTCTTGCGGGGTGCCTGCGGCACAAAGTTCACCCACTCAAGAATAGCCATATCCGAGCTGTCGCTTCCGCGGCGCCCAAGGCGGGTGATCCGCGTATAGCCGCCTGCCCGGTCCGCAAAAGAGGGGGCGATCTTCTCAAACAGAATTTGAACAGCCTCATCCTGACGCAAGCGGGCAACAGCCTGCCGTCTCGCAGCGACTGTACCTTTTTTGCCAAACGTAACAGATTTCTCCGCCAGGCTGCGCACGGCTTTCGCCTTTGGTAACGTGGTCGTAATCCGGCGTGCCTTGATCAGATTACAAACCAATCCGGCAAGCAGCGCATCACGATGAGAAGATGTCCTGCCCAGCTTAACGGTTCTTTTGCGATGCCTCATGATTCAACCTCACACAATTTAATCGTTATTCGCTGCTGCGCGTCTTGAGCACTTCGGCGTCGAACGTCATCCCGAGAGACAGACCCAGCTCGGACAGCTTCTGCTTGATCTCGTTCAATGACTTCTTTCCGAAGTTCCTGTACTTGAGCATTTCTGCTTCCGTCTTCTGTGCCAGCTCGCCCACCGTGGTGATGTTCGCGTTGTTCAGACAGTTTGCGGCTCGAACGCTCAACTCGATTTCGTTCACACTGATGGACAGCTTACGGCGAAGCTCCTCACGCTCCGGATCCACCTGCCGCTCGCTCTCTTCAAATTCGATCAGATCTTTGTCATAGCTGACAAACACATCCAGGTGATGCCTCAGGATCGCTGCGGACAGCGTCAGCGCATCATCGGGTGTTACTCGTCCGTCAGTCCAGATTTCAAGAACGAGTTTGTCATAGTCCGTGCGCCTGCCGACGCGGGTATTCTCCACCATGAACTTGACGCGGCGAACGGGCGAGAAGAGTGAATCCACAGGAATCAACCCGATCACCTGTTCTTCCTTCTTGTTCCAATCCGCCGGGCAGTAGCCGCGACCTATCTTGATCTCCAACTCCGCCTCAAGCTTGCCGTCCCGATCCAGCGTCGCAATATGATGAGCCGGATTCAAAATTTCAACATTGCCATCCGTTTGAATATCGCCGGCGGTCACCTCTCCGGGACCCTTGACGCTAATACGAAGCTTGCGCGGCGACCGCGTATACGTCTTCAACAACACCTGTTTCAGATTCAGGATGATGTCCGTGACGTCTTCAACAACGCCTGGCAGGTTGCAGAACTCGTGGAGTGCGCCTTCGATTTTCACGGACGAAATAGCTGCACCCTCAAGAGACGACAGCAGAACCCGGCGAAGCGAATTGCCGATCGTTCGGCCATATCCGGCCTCGAAAGGTTCCGCAATGAATTTTGCGTATGTGTTGGTGGCCTCGGCTTCGTCCTTGACGATGCGCCGCGGCATTTCGAAACGACCCAGACGTAATGGCATGACTAGTCCTCCCAGAACCGGGCGTTAGCCGGCTCGTATGGTGTCCTTTTAGTTTCTCTTACTTCGAGTACAACTCTACAATAAGATTCTCTCTCACAATCGGCGCGATCTCTTCACGTGTCGGCACGTGCAGCACTTCGCCCCTGAACAACTGTTTATCCAGCGAGAGCCATCCGGCAAGGCCGCGACTCTCCGCCACTTCCATAAAACGTGATGCATACTCACGACCCTGCTTGCGATCGCGCACCTCCACCACATCGCCCGCCTTGAGTACCATGGAAGGAACATTGGTCTTCTGGCCGTTTACCGCAATGTGGCCATGGCGAACAATCTGGCGCGCAGCCCGGCGCGATGGCGCAAAGCCAAGGCGGTAGACAACGCTATCCAAGCGCATCTCAAGGCTCTGCAAAAGCTTTTCGCCTGTTACGCCACGAACCTTCAATGCGCGCTTGAAGAAAAGACGAAACTGCCCTTCCTGCAGTCCGTACATTCGACGAAGCTTCTGTTTCTCGCGCAATTGAACTCCGTAATCGGAAAGCTTTCCACGCCGCGCACCATGCATGCCAGGCGCAGGCCGTCCCGTCTCAATCGGGCACTTCGCCATATAGCACCGATCTCCCTTGAGGAAGAGCTTAACGCCCTCCCGGCGACAAAGTTTGCACGCTGGACCCGTATATCTACCCATATCCAATCTCCTGCCGTTTCTCGAAAACCTAGACGCGCCGTCTTTTCGGCGGCCTGCAACCATTATGAGGCATCGGGGTTATATCACGAATGGATGTCACATTCAGACCCGCCGATTGCACCGCCCGAATCGCCGACTCACGACCAGCACCCGGGCCCTGTACCCTGACTTCAACTTCATGCATTCCATGACTGACAGCCTGTCTCGCGGCTTCCTGCGCCACGATTGTCGCAGCATAAGCCGTACTCTTACGCGATCCCTTGAACGCGCACCGTCCCGAGGAACTCCAAGACACCACGTTCCCCTTCATATCAGTGATGGTGACCATCGTGTTGTTGAACGAAGCCCTTATAAACACGATTCCAACAGGTACGTTTTTCGATCCCTTGCCGCGAGAGCGCTTGACCGCTTTCTCTTCACCAGCCCCCGCATCCGCGCTTACTTCCGCCGCAGGTGCAGCCGGCGCTGCGGCAGCAGTCGCCGCCGCTTCTTTGCCTTCATCCGCTTTCTTTTTCTTCTCTTCTGCCATATCCGTATCCCCGCTCAAGCGCGCAGCACATTCGATGTGCGCAATAAGCTGTTAGTTTACTTCTCGTCGGTCTTCACGGCGGCACGAGCTTCCTTGCCACGTACCGCACCCACGGTCTTCCGTGGCCCTTTGCGCGTTCGCGCGTTCGTACTCGTGCGTTGACCTCGAACCGGCAAGCCTTTCCTGTGGCGCACGCCACGATAGCTGCCGATGGAAATCAAACGTCGTATGTTCTGTGAGACCTCTCGGCGCAGGTCCCCTTCCAACTGGTAATCGCTTTGCAGTATGGATGCGACCTTTGTGATCTCTTCATCCGTCAGATCATCCGCTTTCTTCGCCGGATCAATCCCGGCTTTATCCACCACTTGCCGTGCAAGCGCCGGGCCGATCCCGTAAAGATAGCGCAACGAATACTCAATCCGCTTCCGGCCCGGAATGTCTATTCCCAATACTCTAGGCATTCGACCTCTCCTCTAACCCTGGCGCTGTTTATGCCGCGCGTTCGTGCAGATTACCCGCACGACCCGTTTGCGGCGAACCACTTTGCAGCGTTCGCAGATGCGTTTAACTGAACTCCTGACTTTCATTTCCTCAAACTCCCCGGCTGGTTATCACCAGCCTGCCGGTCGCCATATCATATGGCGACAACTCAACTGTAACTATATCACCAATCGCGATAGCCGCCGCAGCCGGCTTATCTTCACCGCGAGCCGCGCAAACCACGATTTCATGGCCATTCGCCAATTTAGCACGAAAGACCGACTCTGCTACCACACCAACCACCCGCGCGTCCAGTCGAATTATCTCCGCTCCAGACACGTGAGTATCTCCGGACCATCCTCGCCAATGGCAATAGTATGCTCAAAATGGACCGACGGCTTGCGATCTCGCGTCACGACCGTCCACCCATCCTCCAGCACCTCCACGTCAGCCTCGCCCATATTTATCATTGGCTCTATGGCTAATGTCATTCCGGCTTTCAGAACAGGGCCTCTCCCCGGAGATCCGAAATTCGGTATCTGCGGGTCCTCATGCATGCTGCGCCCGATTCCGTGACCAACAAATTCCCGTACCACGGTATAACCGGCCCGGACCGCCACTTGCTCGATCGCATGAGACACGTCGGACAATCGCGCACCACAGACCGCTTTTTCTACAGCAGTCTCAAGCGCTTTCTTCCCAACAGAAACCAACCTGATCAAATCAGGATCCGAAACACCAACCATCACCGTTGTGGCGGTGTCTCCGATGAACCCATCGAATTCCACCCCCACATCGAGACTGACCAAGTCTCCCATTTCGATCCGACGCCCACTGGGTATCCCGTGAACAACTTCCTCGTTCACCGACACACAGATGTGCCCCGGATATCCTCTATATCCAAAGAACGCACTCTTTCCACCCAGACCGCTGATGCACTTCCGCGCAAGATCATCCAACTCTTCCGTCGTCACACCCGGCGCGATACCTTGCGCAACTGTGTCCCTGACTTGCGCGGCCATACGGCCACTCACCCGCATCCGGGCTACCTCCTCGGGGTTTTTGATAATAATCATGTCCCCGCGGACCCGCCCTCCCCAAGCGCGGAGAGGATCTCAGCCTCGGTCATTTCCTTGGCCTGACCCGCATTGATCCGCGTCAAAACACCCTTCTTTTCATAATAATCAATCAAGCTTTGCGTCTGGCGTTTGAACACATCGAGACGGTTAATCACCGTGGCCTCCGAATCGTCGGGGCGCTGATACAGATCTCCGCCACAAGCATCGCATACACCCTCCACTCGTGGAGGAATGTTACGCACATGATAAACAGCCCCGCAATTACGACACACGCGGCGACCGGCCAGACGGTCCACAAGTATGGCCCTCGGTACATCGAGAAGAAACACCCGCTTGAGCAGCCCGCCGTGCGAAACCAACACCTCATCAAGTAATCGAGCTTGCTCCGTCGTTCGAGGGAATCCATCGAACATGTATTTCGCATCCACGGAATCTTCTTCAATCCGCTCGGTTACAATCCGCATAATCACGTCGTCGGGAACCAACTCCCCCTTTTCCATGTACGAGCGTGCTTCGAGGCCAACCGACTTCCCGGCCTTGACTGCTGCGCGCAACATGTCACCCGTGGAAACATGAATGTAATCTGTTGCGGACTTAAGGCCTTCGGCAATCGTGCCTTTGCCAGCTCCGGGCGCTCCAAGAAGTATAATCGCCTGCATAAAACTATTTCCTGCTCCGGAGTCGGCCCTTTTTCAAAAAGCCATCATAGTGACGCATAATCAGGTGAGATTCCACCTGCCGCATCGTATCCAACATTACGCCGACAATGATCAGGAGGCTCGTACCTCCGAAGAAGGACGCTACAATCCAGGGGATCCTGAACTGCTGAGCCATCACGGTCGGTAGCACGGCAATCAAGGTAAGGAAAATCGCGCCCGCAAGGGTAATGCGCGTCATGGTCTTATCAAGAAACTCAGCTGTAGGCCTGCCCGGCCGAATTCCTGGCACATATCCCCCATATTTCTTGAGGTCATCCGCTATCTGGATCGGATTAAACTGCGTGGCCACCCAGAAATAGGAGAAAAACAGAATCATCAGCGCATACAATGTATTATAAAGCGGTGTCCCAAAATCCACCGCAGCAGCCATTCGCTTGAAAAAGTCAATGGGCACCATTCCGAGAATTTTGGAGGGAAACATCAGAATGGCCTGCGCAAAGATGATAGGCATAACGCCCGAGTAGTTTACACGCAACGGCATGTACGTACTCTGACCGCCATAAATTTTGCGCCCGATAACCCTCTTTGCGTACTGCACCGGGATCTTGCGCTGAGCCTGAGTCACTGCCACGACACCCGCCACCACAAGGAAAATCATGACCAGAAGCCCGATCAGGTGGAAGATGGTGTATTGGGCCACTCCGTCCACCGGTGAGAACATATTAATAGTCGCCTGCACCGCGCCCGGCAAACGGCTCACGATGCTGATAGTGATGATCAATGAAATGCCATTGCCGATACCTCGCTCGGTCATTTGCTCACCCAGCCACATCAACAACATCGTGCCGGTGGTCATAACCATGACCGTCAAAATACGGAATCCCCATCCAGGCGTCATAACGATCTGCCGGGTAATCCCCATGGCCTCCGGGTGTTCCAATGCAACGGCCATCGCATAGCCCTGCACAATGCACAGCGCCACCGTCAGATAGCGGCCATATTGCGTTATCTTCTGCCTTCCCGCATCTCCCTCACGTGCCAGCCGCTCTAACGCAGGAATGACCGCAGTCAGCAACTGCAAAATGATCGAGGCGCTGATGTTCGGCATGATGCCCAACGCGCCGACAGCGCAATTCTCAAGAGCACCACCACTGAAGAGGTCAAAGAGCCCCAGAAATCCGCCTCCTGCCGTTGCCCGAATCTGTGCGATGAATTCGCGCAGGGCTACCGCATCCACGCCCGGAGTCGGTATCATGGCAAGTACGCGCACGATAAAGATCATGCCGAATGTGAACAGAATGCGCTGCCGCAATTCCGGGATTTTAAAACTGTTGGCAAAAGCTGAAAGCATAGGACGATTGCGCTCCCGTTGAGCTACTTGATAACCTCACAAGTTCCACCGGCCGCCTCGATTTTAGACCGGGCCGACCCACTGAATGCATGAGCTTTCACCACCAGCTTATTGCTCAAATCACCCGTTCCGAGTACTTTGACCACTTTACCAGGTCCGCTTACAATGCCGTGCTTTCGAAGAAGCTCGACATTCACTTCCGTCCCTGAATCGAAACGTTGAAGCGCTCCGACATTCACCGGCAGAAACGCCTGCCGATTGCGGCTCTTAAAGCCTCTCTTTGGCAGGCGGCGAATAAGGCGCATCTGCCCACCTTCAAAGGTCGGCTTGCGCTTATGACCGGCACGTGCCATCTGACCTTTATGGCCCTTGCCCGCTGTTTTACCCTTGCCCGATGCGCGGCCGCGCCCCACGCGCATACGCCGCTTTTTCGAGCCCTCTACCCTTGTCAATGAATGAAGACTGATTGCCATGGCTACACTTCCATCTTCCGTGTCGCTTCAATTTCTTCGCGTGATTTGAGCTGCTCCAGTGCGTTAACGGTTGCCTTAACTACATTCAGCGCATTGCTGGATCCCAGCGACTTTGCCAACACATCGCGCACACCACCCAGGTCAAGCACCGCGCGGCAACCGCCGCCGGCTATTACACCCGTTCCAGGCGATGCCGGCTTCAACAGCACAACAGCAGCTCCAAACTTGCCCGTTACTTCATGCGGCAGTGTGCGATCTTTCATCATCACACTGAACATGCCTCTCTTCGCCTGATCCGTGGCTTTCCGAATGGCATCCGCCACTTCATTTGCTTTGCCCAATGCGTACCCGACATGTCCCTTGCGATCTCCGACAACCACCAGCGCACTGAAACTGAAACGCCGGCCGCCTTTAACGACCTTGGCGCATCGGTTCACCTGGATAACGCGCTCCTCAAATTCTGATTCTACCGGGCTCTCTGCCTTTGTCTTCTTCCTCACGAGCCTGCTCCTTCACATCAATAACGCTTAGAACTTCAAACCAGCCTCGCGCGCGGCTTCCGCCAAAGCCTTCACACGCCCCCTGTAAGGGAAACCACCACGATCAAACACAACGGCCTTTACCCCTTGCTTCAATGCCGCGGCCGCTGCTGCGCCTCCAAGCTGCTTCGCGACTTCCACCGTCTTTTTGCCTGCGACGGACTTCATTTCCTCGCTCAAGGTGGACACCGCAGCCAGCGTTTTCTCGGCATCGTCATCCACAAACTGGACGTACATCTGCCGGTTCGACACAAAGACACTCATCCGCGGTCGTTCCGCCGTACCCTTGACCTTCTGCCTCACTCGCAGATGGCGCCGCCGCCGATAATCGCTTCTTGAATCAATTTTCATGATTAAGCCACCGTCTTTCCAGCCTTGCGACGTACATGCTCACCCTTGATACGCACACCCTTTCCCTTATAAGGTTCGGGAGGACGAAATGCCCGGATTCTTGCACTCACCTCTCCAACGAGTTGATTATCAACGCCGCTTATATTGATGTTTGTGTTATCAGCCACTTTGACCGTAATACCTTCGGGAACCATGTATTCCACTGGATGCGAGAATCCCAGCGACAGCACCAGCTTGCGCCCCTGAAGGGCCGCACGGAATCCCACCCCATGAATCTCAAGATCTTTTGAATAACCCTTATGAACACCCTCGATCATGTTTGCAATGAGGCTCCGAGCCGTGCCGTAAACAGCGCGGCTTTCTTTATCCTCACGGGAACACGACACGACGACTTGCCCACCCTCCACCGCGACACCGATGTATGGCGGAAACGTTCGTGACAACTCGCCCTTCGGCCCCTTGATGCTCACCGAGGAGCCCTTCGCCGTCACGGTCACTTCCTTGGGCACCACAACAGGCTTTTTTCCAATTCTCGACATGCTCGCACTCCCTAAGACTTTTCAAATTCCTACCAGACGTAGCAGAGAACCTCTCCCCCCGTCTTGGCCGCTCTTGCTTCACGATCCGACATGACACCTTTTGACGTGCTCAACACCGCAACGCCCATCCCGCCGACCACGCGCGGAATGCTCTTCGCAGAAACATACCGCCGAAGCCCCGGCTTGCTGATGCGTCGTAGCCCGCGGATCACCGGCGCCTGCTCGGGCCCATGATACCGCAAATAGACGCACAGATCTTTCTTTCCACCGTGCCCTTCGGTTACGTAGTCCGAAATGAATCCTTCTTTTTTGAGCACACGCGCTAATTCGCCCTTCAGCGTAGAGTAAGGCATTTGTACCTTCTCAAGTCCCGCACGATGGGCATTGCGAATTCTCGTCAGCATGTCCGCTATGGGATCACAAACACTCATGGTCTCTCCATCCTGGCCCGTTACCAACTCGCCTTGATCACGCCGGGGATCTTGCCCTCGGACGCCAGCTCCCGGAAACATATCCGGCACAACTGGAACTTCCGCAGATAAGCGCGCACACGACCGCAACGCTTACAGCGGTAATACTTGCGGGCCTTGAACTTCGGCGGCCTGCTTGCCTTTACCATCATTGAAATCTTAGCCAAAGCATCCTCCCGTTTCTCGCTCTACGCGCTGGCGAATGGAACGCCAAGTTGCTTCAGCAACTCGAGCGCTTCTTCGTCAGTCTTCGCCGTGGTTACAATGGTTATATCCATGCCCTGAGCCTTTTTAACATGATCCGGCACAATCTCCGGAAATATCGTCTGGTCCTTCAACCCGAGTGTGTAGTTCCCGGCGCCATCGAATTTACGAGGCACACCGCGGAAGTCACGAATACGCGGGAGCACCGCATTAATCATGCGCTCCAGGAATTCATACATGCGATCGCCGCGCAACGTAACCTTTGCGCCGATCGGCATGCCTGCACGCAATTTAAAATTGGAAATGCTCTTCCGCGCCTTGGTCAACACGGGCTTCTGCCCCGTTATCCGCGTAAGATCTTCGGACACCAATTTCAAGGCATCCTTGTCCGCAGACGTGCTTACACCCATGTTGACGACGATTTTAACCAGCCGTGGAATCTCAAGCACATTCTTATAGCGCCCGGACTCTTTGAGCTGCTTTACCACTTCGTCCCTATATTTGTCCTTCAACGTTGCCATTTTCATTCCACAGCGGCTCCCAGCCAACCCGGCAAGGGATTACCATTATTTCGACTGCTTCTTTTTGCCATCCTTGCCCGTCGCCCGTTCATCGGACGCTTTCACAAGCTTAAGGTTCGACACATGAATCGGCGATTCCTTCTCAACGATGCCACCCTGAGGATTATCCTGGCTCTTGCGTAGATGCTTTTTCACATAACGAAATCCTTCGACAATTGCCCGGCCCGTGTTCGGAAACACCTGCAGCACTTTGCCGGTTTTCTTGCCGTCCGCATCCTCGCCCGCGATCGCCATGACGATATCGCCTCGGCGAACATGGAGCTTCTTCTGCTTTGTCATGGTTCCTCGTTTCACTAGATCACCTCAGGCGCCAGGGAAATTACCTTCATGAAATTTTTCTCGCGCAATTCGCGGGCCACCGGTCCAAAAATACGGGTTCCGCGCGGATTCATCTGATCGTCTACAATCACGCATGCGTTGTGATCGAAACGCAGGATGGATCCATCCGCTCTGCGTATGGCATGTTTCGTACGAACGATCAATGCCCTGTGTACTTCACCCTTCTTAACCATCCCCACAGGCTGAGCTTCCTTAACAGCCACCTTGATCACATCGCCGATTCGCGCATAGCGCTTGCGCTGTCCGAGCACCCGTATGCACTGGACTCGCCGCGCGCCGGTATTGTCGGCCACTTCGAGATTACTTTGCAGCGCTATCATTTTCGCTCTCCATCGTGACGCCTTTTCCGGCCTTCACTATTTTCAGAAGGCGCCAGCGCTTAGTCCGGCTAAGAGGACGGGTCTCTGAAATCTCAACCACATCCCCCACCTTGGCTTCATTTTTCTCATCATGGACGTGGAACTTCTTGCTATGCGTGAGTTCCTTCCCATACACGGGGTGTCGAACTCGACGCTCAACACGAACCACGATGGTCTTGTCCATGGCGTCGCTGGTCACAATGCCGCGCCGCACCTTGCGAACCCCTCGTTGACTGGTCGTTTCCATGGTCACCTGTTTGCCTTCGTACGCGCCTGCATCACGGTTAAAATCCTCGCGATGTCCCGCCTTAACTGGCGGAGGCGGGTCGCTTTTTCAATCTGCCCAGTGGATTGCTGAACCCGCAGGTTGAAGAGCTCCTTGCGAGTCTCTTCGTGCCGCTGCCGCAGCTCATCATCCGTTAATTCTCTCAATTCCATTGCCTTCATAAATTACTCCCGCCGTTCCCCGTCATCACGCTCCACGCCGGACGAATCGCGTTCGAATAGGCAGCTTGGTAGCCGCCAGACGCAATGACTCGCGAGCCATAACTTCCGTTATACCGTCCACCTCGAAAAGCATTCGCCCGGGTTTGACCACCGCTACCCATTTATCCACGGCGGCCTTGCCCTTGCCCATGCGAACTTCCAAGGGCTTCTTCGTTATAGACTTATCCGGAAAGATGCGAATCCACATCTTCCCTTTTCGCTTCAAGGCGCGGTTCACCGCCACGCGACAAGCTTCAATCTGAACATTGGTCACCCATGCCCGCTGAAGCGATTGCAATCCATACTCGCCAAACTCCAGCCTGTTGCCGGATTGGGCCATGCCCTTCCGGCTTCCGCGCTGGCTTTTGCGATACTTCACTCTTTTAGGCATAAGAGGCATGAGACTTCTCCTTTGAGCTGTCCGATTCCTCTTCCTTGCAAATCCAGACCTTGATGCCGATCGCGCCGGCCATCGTCCGGGCTTCGGCGAATCCATACTGGATGTTCGCCCGCAAGGTATGCAGAGGCACTTTACCCTGTTTGTACCATTCGCGACGCGCCAGCTCGGAACCACCCAGGCGCCCGCTCGCGTGAACCTTGATACCGAGAACGCCAAGGTCCATCGCCATCTGGATCGCACGCTTCATCGCGCGACGGAACGAAACACGCCGCTCCAGCTGGAGCGCAATGTTCTCCGCCACCAACTGTGCGTTGGTATCCGGATCCTTAACCTCCCGGATTTCCACATAAATCTCTTTCTTCGTCATCTTCGCGATTTCCTCGCGCAGACGCTCTATATCCTGACCTTTTCGACCGATAACGATGCCCGGTCTCGCCGTGCAGACCGTTACGCGCGCCCGGTTGGCATACCGCTCTATGATAACCTCTGGAACAGCTGCGTCCTTCAAACGCTGCTTTACCAAGTCACGGATCTTCAGATCTTCGTGCAACAAATTGCCGAAGTCCCTTTTCTCCGCATACCAGCGCGACCGCCAATCCTTCTTGACGGTCACCCGGAGTCCGATTGGATTTGCTTTCTGGCCCAAGACCCGTCTCCTTTCCTAAAACTTATTTCTTCCGCCGAATTTTCTTCGGCTTTTCATCTGTCAACGTTACCCGTACGTGACTCGTTCTCTTCAAAACCGGACTCACCATTCCACGCGATCGGGGCCAGAAGCGTTTCAGCACAGGCCCCTGCTCGATCACCGCTTCGCGAACATACAACTCGTCCGCCGAGGCTTTCGCGTTGTTTTCGGCATTGGCAATAGCCGATTTCAACGTCTTCTCAAGCTGTCGCGCCGCCTTGCGCTCACTGAACCGAACCACTCTCAATGCCTCAGGAACCGGAAGCCCCCGCAGCACGCGGGCAAGATCGCGAGCCTTGAAAGGCGACATCCGCACGTATTTTGTCGCTGCCGTGATTTCCATAACCAAATTCCTCTCCACCGAAACCTGCTCACCATTACTTAAGCGCAATCACCTTATCGGTAGCCGCACCGTGTTTCCTGAATATACGGGTCGGCGAAAATTCGCCCAACCGATGCCCCACCATATTCTCTGTTATAAAAACAGACACAAATGTCTTGCCGTTATGAACCGCAAAGGTGTGGCCAACAAAGTCGGGCGTTATCATGGACCTGCGTGACCAGGTCTTGATCGGAGCCCGTGCCCCACTTCGATTCATCGCATCCACTTTCTTCTGCAATTTGGGATCCACATAGGGACCCTTTTTAACTGAACGTGCCATGGCTTACTTTCTCCGCTGGAGTATCAGGCGGTTCGACGGTTTGCGCCGGCCTCTCGTCTTCTGACCTTTCGCAAGCTTGCCCCAAGGCGATACAGGATGCCCACCACCCGATGTGCGGCCCTCTCCACCACCCATTGGATGATCGATCGGGTTCATGGCGACACCGCGGACCGTGGGACGACGCCCCATCCATCTGGCCCGCCCCGCCTTGCCAAGCGATACATTCTCATGGTCCAGGTTGCCCACTTGACCCACCGTGGCATAGCACCGAGTGCTGATCTTGCGAATCTCTCCGGAAGGCAGCCTCACATGAGCATACTCGCCTTCGCGCGCCATGATCTGAGCCGCCATACCTGCCCCGCGGACAAGCTGCGCTCCACGGCCGGGATACAACTCGATATTGTGAACCGGCATACCGAGAGGAATCTGCGCCAAGGGCAAACTGTTGCCATCCGCCGGCTCCGCCTCGGGACCTGCCATAACCTTTCCCCCTACCTTTAACCCGACAGGACAGAGGATATACCGCTTTTCCCCATCAAGATAATGAAGTAAGGCTATGTGCGCAGAGCGATTTGGATCGTATTCGACCGCCGCCACCACCGCCTCAATGCCATGCTTATCGCGCTTGAAGTCAATCAAGCGGCAGAACCGCTTGTGTCCGCCACCACGGTGACGCACGGTAATCCGCCCAGCCGCATTACGGCCTGCTTTCGATTTCCGCGGGACGATGAGAGACTTTTCCGGTCTCTTCTTCGAGAGCCCCTCGGCAGCCGACAGCACCGTAAAGCGCCGGCTCGGCGTCAACGGTTTATATGTCTTTAGTGCCATAGCCAGACTTTCCTTCTACGTAAGATCAATTTTCTCGCCTTGCTTCAATGTCACCACGGCGCGTTTCCATGCCGAGGTCTTTCCGTACTGCATCGAACGCAGGCGCTTCTTTTTGCCCCCGCGATTCATGGTGTTCACCCGCGCCACTTTAACGTTGAACGCCTGCTCAACGGCTCGCTTGATATCCACCTTGTTAGCTGTCCGATCAACGCGAAAAAGGTATTGGTTGAGGTTTTCGCTCAACACCGTGCCTTTCTCCGTCAGCAGCAGTTTCTGAATTACCGGGCGAGACTCCTTCATGCCACCCTCCCCGTCGCCTTGAGCCTCTCCGCAAGCTTTTCCATCCCGCTGCGGGTCACCACAATCAACGGATAATCTATTAACTGATAGGTATGAACACTCTCCGCGCTGACCGCTTTCACGTTTTCCATATTACGTGAAGCCATCGCCAAGTTACGCGTCACCACGCTGTCCACCAGTAAAGCACCTGATTCCGCCTTCAACTTCCTAAGAAGTGCAGCCACCAGATGAGTCTTTGGCTCTGCCAGATCCAGCTTCTCAATAACCATGACCTGACCGGCAGCAACCTTCTCGCTGAACGCGCGGCGGAAAGCGAGCCGACGAGACTTCTTATTGACCTGTTTCTCGAAATCACGCGGTTTCGGTCCAAAAATAATACCACCACCCCGCCAAATCGGCGAACGATTTGAGCCGGCTCGCGCACGCCCCGTACCCTTCTGACGATACGGCTTTGCTCCGCCGCCAGAAACCTCGCCGCGCTTCAACGTCGAAGCTGTTCCAGCTCGACATTTTGCACGATGTGCCGTAATCGCCTCATGCACGGCCTGACCGCCGCGCTTCAATTCGAGCAAATCCTCAGACAGCTCGAATTCCCCATGCCGGGAACCATCTATATTGCAAACAGGTAACTTGCTCATGACTTACCAGCCGTTTTCGAAGTCTTTTTAACCGCTTTCCGGACAAGAACGAGGCTTCCTGTCGGCCCGGGAACTGCTCCACGCACCAACAACACGTTATCCTCGTTCTTGACCGCCACAACTTTCAGATTCTGGGTCGTTACGCGCACATTGCCCATGTGCCCCGGCATTCGCTTATTCTTGAAGACACGTGCCGGCCAAGTGCGATTGCCGATTGCGCCACCTCTGCGATGCATCATGGAACCATGCGATTCCCTGCCGCCGACCATGCCGTGACGACGAACCACACCCTGGAATCCCCGCCCTTTACAGATGCCTATCACATCCACATGCGATGCGCCCTCGAAGATCGAAACGGTCAGAACATCACCGGCCTTTGCATCCTCTCCTGCATCCAGGCATATCTCGCGAAGCACCCGGCGCACCGGTACACTGGCTTTCTTGAAGTGTCCTTTTGACGCCTTGGAAACCCGCGCTTCCTTCTGATCGTCAAAACCGACCTGCACCGCGTCATAGCCGTCGTTTTCAAGGGTCTTCCGCTGAACAACCGCGCACGGTCCTACCTGGATCACCGTGACCGGCACCTGGACACCCTGATCATCGAAGACTTGCATCATGCCCAATTTTTTTCCAATCAAACCATTCATAGCTTCACACTCAGATCTTGATGGTGATATCCACGCCAGCCGGCAGGTTAAGTTTCTTCAACTCATCCACCGTCTTTGCCGTCGGATCAATTATATCCAGCAGCCTCTTATGCGTCCGAACCTCGAACTGCTCCATGGACTTCTTGTCCGCGTGCGGACTCCTGTTAACACTGTATCGCTCTACCCTCGTAGGCAGAGGAATTGGACCGGCCACGCGTGCGCCGGTGCGTTTGGCCGTTTCAACAATATCTCCGGCCGACTGGTCTAACACACGATGATCGTATGCCCTAAGACGTATGCGTATGCGTTGCCCGTTCATGCTGACCCTTTAACGGTTTATCAAACTCTGCTGTAAGGATTCCGGTACTATCTCAAAACTACATGGCTCCATGCTGTAGCTCGCCCTGCCTTTTGTGAGCGACCGCAACTGAGTCGCATAGCCGAACAACTCGGCCAGCGGCACCAGCGCATGGATAATCTGGGCGGCCTCCCGCGCCTCGATCTCCGTTACTTTCCCGCGTCGCCCGTTCACATCACCCAGCACATCTCCGAGATGCACTTCCGGCGTGATAATCTCGAGCTTCATAATCGGCTCGAGGAGAACAGGCTTCGCGGCCTGCGTCGCATCGCGCAGTGCAAGCACCGCTGCAGAGCGGAACGCAGTCTCCGTGGAATCCACCGGATGAAAGCTGCCATCAACCACATTCACCCTAACGTCGTCAAGCGGATAATTACCAACAACGCCAGTTAGCAGCCCATCTCGAATTCCCTCTTCAATTGCTCCACGAAATTGAGTGGGTATTTTTTCGGCCGAAAGTGAGAACTCTATAGAGTTCTCGGCACCCCGCTCCGCCGGAGATACTTCCAGAACAACATGCCCATATTGTCCGTGACCGCCGATCTCGCGTTCGAATTTGTTTTCGCCGCGGCCGACCGAAGTCACTGTCTCCCGATAGGCCACCATCGGCTTGCCGGCATTGGCATCAACCCTGAACTCACAGAACATCCGATCCTTGATGATTTCCAGATGCAATTCGCCCATCCCCTTGATGAGCATTTGACCGGTATCGGAGTTTGTTGCCACCTGAAAGGTCGGATCCTCATCGGCGAGCGCCGCCAGGGCATCCTTCAATTTGTCGCGATCAGCCTGTGTCTTCGGTTCAATGGCCATCGCAATTACAGGGTCAGGAAACTCGATACGTTCCAGCGCAACCGGCTGGTTCTCCACGCACAGCGTATCCCCCGTTGTGATAATCTTGAGCCCGGCGATGCCTCCAATCTCTCCGGCAAACAGTTCCTCGACTTCTTCGCGATGATTGGCATGCAACTGAAGCAGGCGACCCAGCCTTTCCCTCTTCTGCACACGCGGATTATAAACGTTGTGACCCTTCTTCAATACGCCTGAATACACCCGCACAAAAGTCAATTTGCCTACATACGGATCCGTTGCGATTTTGAACGCCAAGGCGCTCATGGGTTCAAAGTCACTCACCTTCCGCATCACTTCTTTGTTCGTCTTCGGATGATGACCTATAACAGGAGGCACATCTATCGGCGAGGGAAGGTAATCAACAACCGCATCTAATAAAGGCTGCACTCCCTTGTTTCTCAGTGCACTGCCGCACAGAACCGGAACCAACTGGCCGGACAAGGTTGCCCGCCGAAGCCCTTTCTTCAGGACCTCTACAGGAACATCCGGATTATCCAGGTAGGCGGCCAAAACTTCTTCGTCCTTTTCGGCAACAAACTCAATCAGCGACGTGCGGGCCTGCTCTGCATCCGATGCCAACTCCTTAGGAATATCTCCCTCTGCAACCTTGGCCCCCAGCGTCGAATCATCAAAGATCAGCGCGCGCATGGAAAGCAGGTCAATCACACCATGAAATTGCTCTTCCTGGCCGAGAGGAAGTTGGATGGCAACGGCGGGAGCTGCCAATCGTTCGCGCATTTGACGAATGACATCGTCAAACCGCGCCCCAAGCCGATCCATCTTGTTAATGAACGCAAGGCAGGGAACTTTATATTTCTTGGCCTGATGCCACACGGTTTCCGATTGCGGTTGAACGCCCCCCACGCCGCAGAAGATGCCGATTGCTCCATCCAGCACACGCAACGAACGCTCGACCTCCACCGTGAAATCAACATGACCAGGCGTGTCAATAATATTGACCTGATGATCTTTCCAGAAGCACGTAGTCGCCGCGCTGGTGATTGTAATCCCTCGCTCCTGCTCCTGCGCCATCCAATCCATGACCGCAGTGCCTTCGTGCACCTCGCCCATTTTGTACACACGCCCGCTGTAATACAACACTCGCTCGGTAGTGGTTGTCTTTCCTGCATCAATATGCGCGATAATACCGATGTTCCGAATCGCAGACAGACCCCGCCTTCGGCCTTTCGCTTCGAGCGAGGCTTCGGCGCAAGATACATCCTGCTGTTCGGATTGTTCCACAGCGTTTACCATGAAAATACTCTGACGTTCTTACCACCGGTAATGAGCGAACGCTTTATTGGCCTGCGCCATCTTGTGCGTATCATCTCTCTTCTTGATCGCATTGCCCTGGTTCTTGTATGCCTCGGTAATCTCCAGGGCCAGGGCGCGCTTCATCGCAGTTCCCTTCCGGGCACGCGCGTAGTCCGTCAGCCAGCGCAACGCAAGGCCGACCTGGCGGTCCGCTGAAACCTCAACCGGGACCTGGTAAGTCGCGCCACCAACTCGCCGGGACTTCACTTCCACGCGCGGCTTCACATTCTCCACCGCCTGGGCAAATATCTGCAACGGATCCTCTTTTGTCATCTCGCGGATCTCGTCCAGCGCGCCATACACCACACGCTCTGCCACAGATTTCTTGCCGCGCTCCATCAGACTGTTCACCAGGCTCGTGACCAACACGCTCTCAAAGCGCGTATCGGGCAGAACCGGCCTCTTTTCCGCTCTATGCCTACGAGACATCTTTTTTATCCCTGCTTACTTGGCTTGCTTTGCTCTCTTGGCTCCATACTTGGAGCGACCCCTGTTCCGTTTTTCCACGCCGAGGCAATCCAGCGTTCCACGCACGATGTGGTAGCGAACGCCTGGAAGATCTTTCACACGACCGCCACGCACAAGCACCATGCTGTGTTCCTGCAGGTTGTGGCCCTCGCCGGGGATGTACGCCGTAACTTCTTCCCCGTTCGTCAATCGAACGCGCGCCACCTTCCGCAATGCGGAATTCGGTTTCTTCGGCGTCTGGGTCTTCACCAACAGACATACACCACGACGCTGAGGACACTGCATCAGCGCCGGTGCCTTTCTCTTGGCACGCACTTTCGTTCTACCACTCTTGACCAATTGATTAATTGTCGGCATTCGCCATCACCTCCACCAGACACACGAGCGCGAGAAACTAACAAAGCCATTCGCGCATTACAACTGCGACTTCACTCTTCCGGCGCTTTTGTACTCTCCAACAAGTCCCCACCCAGCAAATCCTCGACCGGAATCGGCTCGCCAAGCGGAACCAACTTGATATTTCGATACATCCCAAACCCCGTTCCGGCGGGAATCAGATGTCCCATAATCACGTTTTCCTTGAAGCCGCGCAGATTGTCCACGCGCCCCAATGTCGCGGCATCGGTCAGCACGCGCGTCGTATCCTGGAACGAAGCCGCAGAGATGAAGCTTTCCGTCTCCAACGACGCTTTCGTAATCCCCAGCAGCACAGGTGACGCTTCGGCCGGCCGCTTGCCTTCAGCGATCGCCTTCTGGTTGACATCCTGGAAGGATTGCTTCTCAACCTGCTCACCCCACAGGAATTCAGTATCGCCGGGATCCGTAATGCGAACCTTGCGAAGCATCTGGCGCACAATGATCTCAATGTGCTTGTCGTTGATTTCCACACCCTGCAGGCGGTAAACCTCCTGCACTTCATTTACCAGGTACTCCTGCAATTCCTGCGGCCCGCATACTTCCAATATTTCCTGGGGAACAACAGGGCCCTCAGTCAACTGCTGCCCCTTACGCACATGATCACCCTTGAAAACCACCACGTGTCGGCCCATGGGAATCAGATGCTCCTCTTCATCCTTCGTCACCGGGTCGCGCACGATGATGCGGCGCTTGCCTCTCGCCGTTCCGGCGAACTCCACCACACCATCAATCTTTGCGATCTCCGCAGCATCCTTCGGACGACGCGCTTCAAACAATTCCGCTACCCGCGGCAAACCACCCGTGATGTCTTTTGTACGAACAACCTTTCGGGGTGTTTTGGCCAGCATGGCGCCCGCAAGCACATCATGCCCCTTCGTAACCATCACGTGCGCGCCGGAAGGAATGGAATAATAACTGATCACTTCCCGGCTCTTCGGATCTTTGATGACAATCTGCGGATGGAGATCTTCCTTGTGCTCCATCACTACGGTCCCCTCGAGGCCGGTGGATTCATCCACTTCCTTCTTAACCGTAACGCCCTCGATGAAGTCGTGGAAATCAATCACGCCGGACTGCTCGGACAAGATCGGAACATTGTACGGATCCCATTTGACGAAGCTCTCACCCTTCTTCACCTGCCCGCCGTCCGCAACCGAGATCACCGCACCGATCACCGTGCTGTACCGCTCCAGCTCGCGACCATCCTTGTCATAGATACTGATCACGCCGTTCTTGTTCAGCACGATGTAGTTTCCGTCCAACGCCTGTACGGTGCGCAGATCGTGATACCGGACAAACCCGTCGTGCTTTGCAATCAGCTGCGGCTGCTTGAACACGGAACTCGCCGTACCACCGATATGGAAGGTCCGCATGGTCAGCTGCGTGCCCGGTTCGCCGATGGACTGCGCGGCGATAATGCCGGTAGCCTCACCGAGTTGAACCATCTTGCCTGTGGCCAGGTTCCGGCCATAGCATTTCGCGCAGATACCACGGCGGGATTCACAAGTCAACACGCTGCGAATACGCACGGAATCGAGGCCCGACTGCGCAATCTTCGCAACTGCCTTTTCATCAATTTCCTGGCTGGCCGCCACAATGATATCGCCTGTGCGCGGATCCTTGATATCATCCAGCGCCGTGCGGCCGAGAATACGGGCCGCCAGCGGAACCAACTCTTCGTCGCCTTCAAGGATGGATGTCACATCAATACCGTTCAAGGTATTGCAGTCGTGCTCCACAACGATCATGTCCTGCGCCACATCCACGAGCTTGCGTGTCAGATAGCCGGAGTCGGCCGTCTTCAACGCCGTATCCGCCAGACCCTTGCGCGCGCCGTGCGTACTGATGAAGTACTCGAGCACACTGAGACCTTCGCGGAAATTCGAGAGAATCGGACGCTCGATGATTTCGCCCGAGGGCTTCGCCATCAAGCCGCGCATGCCCGCAAGCTGACGAATTTGCTGGCGGTTACCGCGAGCCCCGGAGTCCACCATCATATAGAGCGGATTCACATCCTCCCGCTTCGCGTTGAATTCCATCTCGCGGAACATCGCCGCCGAAATCTGCTCCGTCGCATTGGTCCAGATATCAATGATCTTGTTGTATCGCTCGCCGTCCGTGATGACCCCTTTCTTGTACTGGCCTTCCACATCGGCGATCTGTTTTTGCGCCACCCGGATGATCTCTTCCTTGGCCTGTGGTATGATCATGTCTTCCATACCGATAGAAACACCACCCATCGTGGCATACTCGAATCCCAACCCCTTAAGACGATCCAGTACACCTACGGTCTCATCGTGACCCGCGATCTGGTAGCAATGCCAGATCAATTCCTCGAGGCCTTTTTTCTTGACCGGATTATTGACGAATCCAAGTCCCTGAGGCCATATCTCGTTAAAGAACACGCGACCCACGGTCGTCGTGATCACGGAGTTTTTCGAGTCACCGAACCGTGTTTCCCTCTGATGATCGGGATTGCGGAATCGAATCCGGTCATGAATTTTAAGCGCACCCTCGTCGAATGCGGTATGCACTTCGGTCGCATCCGCCAGAATCGGAAGATGCTCTACTTCGTCGGCGTCTGATCGTTTCTGGCGCTGACGGATGCGCTCCTGCTGCGAATCGATCGTCAGGTAGTAGCAACCCAGCGCAATATCCTGCGTCGGCGTGGTAATCGGCTTTCCACTCGAAGGCGAAAAGATATTGTTCGGGGCCAACATGAGCAGGCGCGATTCGAGTTGCGCCTCGATCGAAAGCGGCACGTGCACCGCCATTTGGTCGCCGTCGAAGTCCGCGTTATAAGCGGTACAGACGAGCGGATGAATGCGGATCGCTTCCCCCTCGATCAAAACCGGCTCGAACGACTGGATGCTCAAGCGATGGAGCGTTGGTGCGCGATTCAACATGACCGTATGCCCGCGCGTCACTTCTTCCAGAATATCCCACACCTCGTCGGCTTCACGCTCAATCATTTTCTTCGCGCTACGCACCGTGTGAACAACACCCATCTCCTTCAAACGACGGATGATGAACGGCTCGAACAGAACAAGCGCCATCTTCTTCGGCAAACCGCACTGGTGCAAACCGAGTTCTGGCCCGATCACAATCACAGAACGTCCCGAGTAGTCCACGCGCTTGCCGAGCAGGTTCTGGCGAAAACGCCCCTGCTTACCTCGAAGCATATCGCTCAAGGACTTGAGCGGGCGATTCCCAGCGCCGGTCACCGCGCGACCATGCCGGCCGTTGTCGAAAAGCGCGTCCACCGCCTCCTGAAGCATTCGCTTTTCATTGCGGATAATGACATCCGGCGTCTTGAGCTGGAGCAGGTTTTTAAGTCGGTTATTGCGATTGATCACACGACGATAAAGATCGTTCAGATCAGAAGTCGCGAAACGGCCGCCTTCCAGGGGAACCAGAGGGCGCAGATCCGGAGGGATCACGGGAAGCACCTCAAGGATCATCCACTCCGGGCGGCTGCTGCTCGAACGGAAGGCATCGAGCACTTTCATACGCTTGGTCAGCTTCTTCCGCGTTTGCTTGCTGCGCGTGGCCTCCATCTCGAGTTCCAATTGCGCCAGCGTTTCCTCGACATCGATTTTCTTCATGAGGTCGCGGACGCCTTCCGCGCCCATACGCGCGACGAATGAATCGCCGTACTTGTCCTGCGCTTCGCGGTACTCCATCTCGTTCAGGAGTTGCTTTTCCTTGAGCGGTGTATCGCCGGCGTCCACAACAATGTAATCCTCGTAATAAAGAACGCGCTCAAGATCGCGCCCGCTGATATCCAGAACAAGACCCATGCGGGTCGGAGTACATTTGAAGAACCAGATATGAGATACCGGAACGGCCAATTCGATATGCCCCATGCGTTCACGCCGAACGCGCGCCAGAGTCACTTCCACGCCGCATCGGTCACAGATCACACCCTTGTGCTTGATACGCTTATACTTGCCGCAACTGCACTCCCAGTCTTTCGTCGGTCCGAAGATGCGCTCGCAGAACAGACCACCCTTCTCCGGCTTGAACGTCCGGTAGTTAATGGTCTCGGGGTTTTTGACCTCCCCATGGCTCCACGATCGTATGGTCTCCGGCGAAGCCAGAGAAATACTTGCATAGTCGAACCCGACCTGCGGCTCCATGCCTAAAATCGGCATTGCTGCGTTCGTACTTTGCACGGTTCGTCTCCTTCACTGGCAGCGGCACACCGCTGCATCATCAAACTCAACCCGCGGCGCGATGCACCCTAATGTCCAGCGCCAGGCTTTGCATTTCCTTGATCAACACGTTGAACGATTCCGGCATTCCGGCTTCCAGCGAGTTCTCGCCTTTGACGATTGATTCATAGATCTTCGTCCGGCCTGAAACGTCATCGCTCTTCACCGTCAATAACTCCTGCAATGCGTATGCAGCGCCGTAAGCCTCCATCGCCCACACTTCCATTTCACCAAAGCGCTGGCCGCCGTATTGCGCCTTGCCGCCC
>CAZTYH010000028.1:31722-34527 GCA_964617565.1 uncultured Verrucomicrobiota bacterium | reverse complement strand
ATTTCCCGCGGAGATGTACGCGCAGGCAATGTGGCCGACACCGTCCAGCCACGAGTTCGTGATGTGGAGGTTGGCGTGGTCGTATAGGCCCATCACCGGCTCGCCATTCACTTGAAGCACTTTGCGGTAGCGCAGATCGAAGTCGGGGATGTCGAGCAGGTGCAGGGCCTCCGGTCCGTACGCAAGCGTTCGCCATGTGTAGAGATCGAGAGGAAGACTGCGCCCCCTGATCGTGCGGTCGAGCCATGTCCGGATATTCGCTGCGACTTCCGGTTTGTTGTAAAGGAGCATCACGGCGTACGCGTCAATGTTGCCTTCATGATGTCCGAATCCTTCATGAAGCCGCGCATCGCCCGCCCGCCAGCCGTGGCCGATGTATCCGCCGGGACCATCCTTTGCTTCCACGTACCAGCTCAACATGAGGTCCAGCAGCAGGCCGCGGATTTCGGCGTAGCGCTCCGGGCCGTACAGTTGTTCGTGGTATTTGTAGGCGCACATCAACCAGGCCATGTCGCCCATCCACCGGTCGTTCGCGTTGCGCGTGTGATAGGCTCGGTTGCCGCCCTCGTTGCGCAAGGCCACGGCCTGGAAAAATCCGCGCGCCTCACCTTTATAAAAAAAGTTCTGGCGCCGCGGATCCTCGTTGTTCCGGTCCGTAGCCCGCGCATAGAAGTCGAGAATGCGTTCCGCGCGCTCGCGCTCGCCCTTGACGAGAAAAGCCATCGCCACCAGCGCGTTGTTGAAGGTCTGCGCTTCGTTGCATTCCATTGAAGGCAGGAGACGCCGTTCCGGAGAGAATGTGTCCTGGACGACCTTCAGCCATTCCAGCACCAGCGGGTCTTCGGGAATCATCTCTGCTGCGCGCCGCTGGCGTAAGCCGATGCCCGGCAATTCGCGGTCCGGATCCAGTACGGCGCCGCCGACCGGCAGGGTCGTCGGCGCCCCTGGACGGCCCGGTCCCTGCACATTCAGCCAGAGCGTGCCGCGGCCCTTGGTCGAAACGGCAATCTGGAGACGGGTGAGTCCGGAGAACTCATCGTTTTCGCCGCCCCACCAGTATTCGGTGTTGTAGGGATAGATGACAAAGGGCGTCCAATCGCCCATTTCTTCCGTCAGCGCCTGTCGCGTACCGAAAACCGAACCGTCCCCGTCCACCAGCTTGATTTCCAACTGGCCGGTGCCTTCGGATTTAACCTGCATGACGACCGGAATATGTTCGGGCAAAGGGGCGTCCAACTCGCGGCTGAGTTCAACCCAGCCATGATCGCCTCCGAGTTTGTATTCCAGCTTCAGAATGCGCGATGCGTCTTCGCCCTCGGAGGTCAACTGCCCCCAGCTTGCCGGATTCAGATTGGTTGTCCATTGCGCCGGATCGTTCCAGTGCGTGACGGGCGCGGGCGGTCTGCGAATGGTGCAGGCGTTGAGGAAAAGGAGAAGGGCTGAAGTAGCGGCAATGCGGACCAGCGAAACAGCAGGAGTTTTCATGCGAACCTTTGAGCCATATTGACCAATAATTAGTTAATTACAAGATTCCTTTTTGCGAACTCTGCGATGCGGGCGTTCAGCAGTTCCGGCTCGCGGGCGATGGATTCAGGGATGGTCATGCCTGGTTCCCGAAGCTGGAGAGCGGCGGATATTCCGGCGCGCCGCCATTCTTCCTCCGCCAGCTTCACCGTTCCCGCGATCACCGCGATCCTGGTTTTCGTTTTCTTTGCCACGCGGAGGATGCCGGAGATGACCTTGCCGCAAAGCGATTGGGCGTCGAACGAGCCTTCGCCCGTGACGACCCAGTCGGCGTCTGCCAGCTCATGCTCGAAGCCGGTGGCGGCAATGACCGTGTTGATTCCCGAAACCAGGCGCGCGTTGAGGAACGCCGCGGCGCCGGCGGAGAGTCCGCCTGCCGCGCCCGCGCCGGGAATGTCCGAAATATTCTTCCCGAGTTGCTCTTTTACGATACCTGCAAGATGGGTGAGCCCTGTTTCCAACCGCTCGACCATTTCCGGTGACGCGCCTTTTTGCGGACTGAACATACGCGCCGCGCCCTGTTCACCGCATAATGGATTATCCACATCACAGAGCACTTCGACTTCGGGCCATTGTTGCCGGGCCGGCGCGATTACTTTTTCGATGCGCTCCAATTCCCCGCCGCCGAAGCCGATCGGACTGCCGTTTCTGTCCAGAAACTTCCAACCGAGCGCCATGGCCGCGCCGACACCGCCATCCACGGTGGCACTGCCGCCGACCGCGAGCCAGATTTTCGATGCGTCGGCGCGCATGGCTTCGGCGAGGAGTTGTCCCGTTCCATAGGTTGTGGTGAGCAGCGGGTTGCGGCGGTCTTCGGGCACCAGCGGAAGACCGCTCGACTTTGCCATTTCAACGAGCGCAAGACCTCGGTCTTCAAACCACGCAAAGCCAGAGTCCGCTTCCAGGTCCGGCAGCGGGCCCATTGTCCGCACCGCGCGCCAAGTGCCGTTCATCGCGCCCATCATTGCATCGGCGGTACCTTCGCCGCCATCGCCCATCGGCAACGCGACGCACGAGCAATCGGAATGCCTTGCGAGAAGCGCTTTTCGCGCCGCTTCACACGCGGCGCGCGCGCTCATGCCGCCCTTGAAAGAATCAAAACTGAACACGATTTTCATGGTGAAAAAGGTTGCCAGTCAATAGATACAGGTTAATTGGTGTTCGTTAAAGCAAGTGTCCGGTTTCCAATTTCCAGTTTCAAGTACGGATCCACTGGAAGTTAATCCGTGCTGCGGGTATACTTCATACAATGCATGCCGTAAAACCAGCCATCCGCCTGGT
>CAZTYH010000028.1:29461-31622 GCA_964617565.1 uncultured Verrucomicrobiota bacterium | reverse complement strand
GGCGAATACAAATCCAGCGAGCCGTGGAATTCGCACACGTGGATTCTGCTGAGGCGATTCCATGAGCGCGTGCAGAAGAAAATTGCTTCCCGACTGGATGATTGGCGGCAGCGTTACGCACCGGATGTGCGGATCGGGGAGGGGTTCACAGTGTTCTGTGTCGCGAGCGAGGACGGACAGGCCGATCGCTTTGCGAAAGAGTTGGGCGATGCGCTGGCCGGCGTGCCGCACCTGGAGATTACCCGGAACGGCGGATGGGTTGTCGTGCTCCCTGATCAAGTCGGTAAGGGAAACGTATTACGGCAGTTTTATACGCAGTCCGGCGGGTCTGCGGATCATACGCTGGCAATTGGCGATCATTTGAACGATATTAGCATGCTGGACGGCACGGCGGCTAAGTGGGTGGGGTGTCCGTCGGATGCCGAGCCGGACGTGCAGGAAACGGTGCGAAAAGCCGGGGGGCGTGTGGCGTCCATGCCCGGTCCGGAAGGCACGGTGGAGATCATTCGTTTTTTTACATCTGGGTAAGATTTGTTCTTCGAAAAGTTTTCGCTTTTACAAGCTTGTCCTCTGGTCCGTTGCTGGGCTATATGAATTAATTGCGCTCATTACTATTGGTTGAAAGCGATTCCAAAGGGAGATGAAGACCATGAAGTTCTACATGCATATAATTCTCGCGCTGCTCTTGTGCGTCTGTGTCGCGCAGGCGAACCTGGCTGGTGATCCGAGCTTGGAAACAGGAGGTTCGTGGACCTTCTTCGGGAATGCCAATCGTGAAACATGGAGCGCGCACAGCGGCGGTTGGGGTGGCGCCCTGTATGGATGGGACGCGGGGGCCAACGGCGGCTTCTGGCAGAATATAGCCATCGGGGATATTGGAACCTATACTTTCTCGCTGTTCGTTCTCCAGGAAAAGGACTTTGATCCGACGACGTTCGAGATGAAGCTCGAAGGATATGGGCCGGACGGCACCACGAAGACGGAGACCGATATTATCGCTGACTACCTGGCGACTCCGCAGGACGGCCTCTGGCATCACATGCACGTCACCGGCGTTTTGACGAATCCGCTGACCGCGTATGTTCGGCCTACCCTTTATGCAGCATGGACCGGCGCGGGCAGTGGTTCGAAAGCCGTGTTTTTCGACGATGCGGAGGTGATCGAAGGCAGTTACACGGGATTGCCCTCCATTGTGAACGCGGGCTTTGAAGTCGGCCAGCATGAGGCGTGGCGTGGTTCCGGCTGGGGTGCTTCTCCGGAAGCGAACTGGGGCCGGGTCGGATGGGCGGCCCGCTCGGGCACACAAGGTGTGCATCTTGCGGGATGGGAGCCGGCGGAGACGGTTACAGTGAATCGTGTCAGCCAACCCCTGACAATGCTTTCCACCGGCACGTACTCGTTCTCGATGTGGATGTCCAGGGAAGAGAATTTCAAGATGGATGCCGGAGCCCTCCGCATCGAGTTTCTTGACGAAACCGGCTCAACGAAGCTTCAGGACGATGCCGTAACCAATTTCATCACGCCCAATGACAACACATGGCGCGAGTATTATGTGGTCGGCACATTGACAAACCCCCTGGTTCACCAGGTCAGACCCGTTATTGAAATGAGCTGGGAAAGAATCACCAACGATGTCGTGGGCCGCGCCGCGCGGATTGACGACGTGCGCTTCTGGAAGGCGGCTCATGATGGCGTGTCGGTGCGAACCAATTGGGCTTATCACTCAGGAATCGGCCAGAATGCGATGTTGGAAAAGGTTCCCGGCGCGGGCGAACAAGGTCCGTTTCTGCAGGTCAACTACACAACACGATCCAACACGTATTTCGTGATAACGGATGTGGGGAGCCTCGCAAAGTACGACGGAGAAGAGGCCTCGGTGTGGATGCGCACATCATGGCAGAGGCCGGATACCGCCGAATGGGTGGAAACAAATGTTCTGATGACACACGCCGGCACGGCTGAGATCGAAGATGCCGATCCTTTCCACGGCTTGCCCGTTTCTGGAACCAAGACGGTGGATGTGTGGAAATACGAAGCCTCGCATCCCCGTACGGCGGGCGGGGTGCTTTACAGTACCAACGTGGTGCGTGTTTATTATGCCCCTTATATTCTTTCCTCCAACTCGCTGTTCGAAACAGGTCGCCAGTACCTGTTGCTTAAG
>CAZTYH010000028.1:28190-29361 GCA_964617565.1 uncultured Verrucomicrobiota bacterium | reverse complement strand
TGGGCTGCGCATTCCGGCACCTACGGGGCTTACTTCCCAACATGGGATCCGGGCCACGCGGCATTGTTCCAGGATGTGGTAACGACCGGCGGCACGTATGAGTTCTCGCTCTACATGCAGGTGCAGGAAGGTGCACAGCCGACGATGCTGGAAATCGCCATGGAATGGTACGACAAGGATGGCGTCAAGGTTCAGGAAAATGTGCAGGACATCCTGGCGTTGAACGTGCCGAAGAGCACCGTGTGGAACCGGTTCGGAGTCGTGGGGTCCTGCTACGCGCCAGACCTCAGCCACGTCCGCTTTATCGTCCGGTCTGAATACGATGACGGGACGATTGAGTTTAACGAAGCGATTATCTTCGACGATATCAGCGTGGTGCCGGTGCGAACCGAAATGGAGAATGGCGGTTTTGAAATCGGAAACTGGACGGATATCCGCGAATGGTACGGGATTCCGCAATACCTGGTTGAAATCCATGAGTGGGCCTGGCACAGCGGAACCAATGGCGTTGCGTTCCATGGATGGGAAACGGGATTGCCCGGTTATGAGGCGATGCTTATGCAGCCGGTTGTCGCGCAGACTGGAACGTATGTGTTCTCCGTATGGATCAAGCGGGAGACCGAATTCCTGTTGACGGATGCGGAGTTGCGCCTGGAATGGTATGGCGGCGATTATCCGAACAAGGTTCAAGCCGACACCGTCGTTGCCATCAGTCCTCCGGCAGACGGCGCTTGGCAGCACTATGCGGTTACCGGCACCTGCACCGATGTGGATGTGCAGTTTGTAGTGCCCGTGGTGCATGCAGAATTCTCCGGCAACGGGCCGGGAGCCGATCGCGCATTCATGATGGATGATGCGATGCTGGTCTATACGAACCTCGATTCGGAATACACCGACGGGCTTCCGAACTGGTGGTGGGAGCTGTACTTCCCCGGCGAACCGGGTGAGTGGGTGGCCGCCGACGATCCGGATGACGACGAATATACCAATGAAGAGGAATTCGCTGCGGATACGGATCCGACCAGTCCGGCCTCGAAGTTCAGCGGAGTGGGCAGCATGACTTCCGCCGGCGTTGGCGTGGATTGGTCCACAAACAGCCGCACGTATTTCATCATGTTCAAGACGAACCTGATGGATGCGGGTCCGTGGATGCCGTACGGTGTCGAACGGC
>CAZTYH010000028.1:26410-28090 GCA_964617565.1 uncultured Verrucomicrobiota bacterium | reverse complement strand
CTACAGCGTCTGCTCCGTTCGAAGCCCCTTTGCGGTCGGCCACGAAACGCGGAGGTCGCCGCACTCCAGCCGGGCTTCGCCATCCGAAACGAGCTTGATCGCGCGCTCCGGGTTCCGCGCCTTCAGGATATTCGCAAGGCAGATCGCGCGCTCCAGCCCATCGCCCCGGCCATAGTTCCAAACTTCATCCGGTTGCGCTACGCGCGGACCGTCATAAATGGATTCGTTCGGCATGGCGGCCAGGTTCTCGATGACCCCCTGGTCGCTCATATCCTTTGCGCCGACCACGGAAACGGGATTCCGTTCCATCGCTGCCTTCATGAACGGGCGCCAGTCCGTACGGCCGAGATCGCGCGCGGCATAGAACGCGAGGTCGGCCACGATATGCGTCGAGCGCCGTGCGTTCAGCGATTCCACGACCTGCTCGCGCGTCATGTCCGGGCTCAATTGAATGGGATCGCTTTCCTTGAAGCTCTTTGTTTCCGGGTCGGGCAGTCGCGGTTCGAGATGGGTGAAGCGGCAGATGTCTTCCACGATCTCCGAGGCGCGCGCGTTGTAGCAGGTGAATTCACGCGCCAGCCGCTGCCGGTCCTCTTCCCGCGCCAGGTCCAGCCGGTTTTCCCTGAAAAACGACTCGAACTTGTTCAGCGGGATGCGCCCGTCGAGCATTTCCGCGTAGTACTCGTCTTCATCAATCTCTTCCAACAGTTTTTCCCGCGTATTGTCGCTGACGAGGTACGAACTGCCGTGCTCATAATGGTAAACGATTTCCGCCGGGATGTAGCGGCGCTTGGCTCCCACCTCGTGCATGATCTGGAAACACTTCTGCAGCGGCGCGTTCTGTCGCAGGTAGTTGGCAAGGATCTCCATGTTGATGTCGGTGGTGAGATACGAGCGAAGCTGCGAACTGAAATGCCGGTACGCGTCACTGCTGATCGTCGCGTCGGGATAAACGACGTGAATCCAGCCCGTGTTGTGGGCAACGACCGTAACCTGCTCGTTCCTCAGAGCGCGCTGCGCCTTGGCGGTGAGTTCCGTTCCGTTGAACCACATTTTCTTTGTCACCACGCGCCGATTGTTGGTGAGTATGCCGTCCGCGACATCCACGAAATTCTGCGAGTGGAGCGGAGTGGCCATCAGGTAAATCTGCTCCAGCGGTACGCGGCAGACCACGAACAGCGCCGCGGCATACAGGGTGGAAAGCGAAACGCATTCGCCGGCGCCGGTGCGGTAGCCCGACTTGAACCGGAAGGCGTCCATCGCCTCGACCGTTTCCGTCTTCCAGTAGGGGATCGCGCTGGAATCGTATTTATCGAGACCGAAGTGTTTCCGGATCTCGATATCGAAGTAATACTTGTCGCCCTCATACCCGAACAGCGCGTTGCTGCGGCTGATCGTTTCCTCGTCCATGAACGGCGCGAAACGAGTCAGCTCCCTTTCCTGCGTGGTCAAGCCCCACGTGTCCAGGTCGAGATTGAACTCATAATGGTCAATGATGAACTGCTTGAGCCGCAACACGCGCCGGTAGGGCGTCATCTTGTCCAGCTTCGCGAACCACGGATCATTGCGCCACGCCCAGATGCGCGGCGACATGATGTTGGCCAGCACGAGGCTGTAGAGCAGCTCCGGAAAGACAAAGATCTCCATGTCGGAAAGCGTGACGGCGGAGGAATATTTCTC
>CAZTYH010000028.1:20559-26310 GCA_964617565.1 uncultured Verrucomicrobiota bacterium | reverse complement strand
TGCGGGCTTCCAATGATTGGAAAAAGCTGGTAACAATTTTCCAATCATTGGAAAAATTGGGTGTGACGCCCTGAAAGACCCCGTGGATTCGGAAAACCAGAACGAGCACGCGCAGGCGGATATAACCTTCGACCTCAATTTCGTACCGCAATGGGCGAGGGAGGTGCCGGATCGCAATCCTTACGCGCATTTTGAGGGGAGGCCCGAGCGTTTTGAGCGCGATAGGCGCGGACGCGGGCGTCCGGGCGGTCCGCCCCGTCGTCCATCCGACCGCGGGCGTCCCCCCCGGGCGCCGGGGGATCGGCCGCAGGGGCCGCGGCCGCACGGAAGAGAAGGGCGCCGTCCTTTCAGGTCCCGCGAGGAATCGCGGCCCGAGCCGGAAGTGCGCGCGCCGGTGGTCGTGAGTTTTATTCCGGAGCGGAACACGCTCGGTCTTATCGTGCGCGACCTGCGCAATTCCGGGCGGGCATATCCGCTGGTGAAGTTGGCGCACGGGTTCCTGTCCAATCCCGAGCACTATCTTGTTAAAGTGGAAATTCAGACGCGGCGCGATCAGCCCGATCCGCCGCCGATCTTCCAGTGCAAGGAGTGCGGCATTATCTTCATGGACGAGTCGGCGCTTGTGGCGCACGCGGTGGCGATTCATCTGGAAACGAGGTTCACGCGCGAAGACCGGGAAGTGGATCCGCCGACAGGAAACTTCATCTGCGTGGCGCGCTGCCGCTTGAGCGGGCAAATCCTCGGACCACCGAACTATCATGGATATAACGAGCGCCTCCTTGAAATACATCGCACGCGCTTTGCCCATATGTCGCTGGACGATTACCGCAAACAGATTGAAACCGTCCGGGATCCCGACCTGATTGAAAAGTGGAAAGACGAATGCAGGCGGCAGACCGTCTTTCGCGCGAAGGATGCCGAGGGCACTGAAGAGTTGTCGCGGCGCGAAGCAGAGAAGCAGTTCCTTGAGAAGTTTGCGCCTTCCTTTGCGGCGCGGATGAAACGCACCGTGATTACGCCTGCGGTCGCGGCACGCATCGAGGATCGCGCCTTGCGCAACGCGGTTCGCGATGCGTGGACCCGCGAAAGCCACCGGCCGTTTACGTTGATGCTCGCCTTGCGTCCCGCGTTTCATCACATGCGGCTGCATTTGTTCAAGACGCGAAACGGGGCGACTTTTGTAAGCGCCAACGCGCCGCATCCACTGGATTCGGCCCATGCCGTGAAGCCGATCGCGGACGTGCTCGATTTCCTTCGCCAGCATCCCGGCTGCACCCGCCAGCAGTTGGTGGAGCAATTGCGCCCCGGCGCGGCGCCGGATTCGCAGGCGGTGTCGGAAGTGATCAGTCCGCTGCGCTGGTTGATCGAAAAAGGGCATGTCATCGAGTTCTTCGACGGCACGCTGGCCATCCCCTCGCCGGGAAGAAAACCTTCTGCAAGCTGAACAGCCGGGACGCGGGAGGGTAGAGTGAATCCGGATTGGGATCGTTTCCATGGCAGAACGCAATAAAGCCGGCAAAGCAGCCAATGTCCTTGAGGACAAGGTCGAGCTGGATCGCTACGAGGCGAAGTACATCATCCATCCTTCGCTGGTTCCCGAGATTCGCGAGTTCCTTCGCGCGTTTTGTGTGCGAGATCCGAATGCCGCGGGCGATCCTCCGGAGTACATCATCACCACGCTGCAATTGGACTCGGAGACGCTTGCGTTGCATTACGCCAAGGAGCGCGAGGCGGTCAACCGCTTCAAGCTGCGCTGCCGGACGTATGGAACGGACGGTACGGCGCCCGTGTTCATCGAGGTGAAGCGGAAGATCAAGGGGACGATCGTGAAGAGCCGGGTGATGATCCCGCGGAAGTATTGGGGCCCGGAGCTCTTCAGCGGCAAGCCGCCGGATATCCCTTTTCGGAACCGGCACGAGCGCGTCAACTTCGGCGAGTTCCGCCGACTGATGAACGTGATGGATGCGCGGCCGGTCATGAATATCCGTTATCTCCGCGAATCTTACCTCGGGGCGCAGGACGATTATGCGCGCGTCACGTTTGATCGCCGCCTCTGCTACTGCCCTGCGCGCGGCTGGGAGTTGCCGCCGATGGGCGTTCGCTGGCGCTGTATGGACAGCGCAACGGCATTCAATCGGCCCTTCTCGGGCGTGATCCTGGAATTAAAGACCTATCGCGACGCGCCGATCTGGATGTCGAACCTCACAGAGCGTTTTAGCTTGGAGCGAACCGGTTTCTGCAAGTATTCTACCGCGATGCGCATGGAGTCGCTCTTCCAGGGCGCGTTGTATTCGGAAGGCGCCGAGAACTGTACGTATTCAATTACCGGGATTTGATTGTATGAACGAAGTTGAACTCATCTTCGGGCCGGCGCGCGTACTGGGTGTCGAACAGCTTCTGACCGCGATGCTGGTCAGTTTCGTGCTCTCGATGGTGATCGCTGCAGTCTATCGCTGGACCTACCAGGGGCTTTCGTATTCGCGGGCTTTTGTTCACACCCAGGTGCTTGCCGCGCTGGTGACCAGCATCCTGATCATGGCAATCGGCAACAACCTCGCGCGCGGCTTGGGCATCCTCGGCACGTTGGCGATCATCCGCTTCCGAACGCCTATTCGCGATCCGCGCGATATTATTTTCCTCTTTGCCTGTCTCGCGGTTGGAATCGCCAGCGGTGCCGCCGTGTTTTCGGTGGCCATCGTCGGCACCGCGTTTTTCTGCGCGGCGGCTCTGTTCCTGCACTGGTCGCCGTTCGCTTCGCTGCGGGTTTATGAGGGCCTGCTGAGATTCTCCCTCCCGCCCGGATCCTGGTCCCGTGAGAAGGTGAGAGAAATCCTCGGCAAGTATTGCTCCACCGCGGTGCTCGTGGCGATGCGCGAAGCGGTGCAGGGCGAGGCGATCGAGTTTTCGTACCAGGTTCGACTGATTGATCCGACATTTCATGCTGACCTGCTGGACGAAATGCGGAGCATTGAAGACGTTTCCGACGTGAACCTTCTCATGCATCGCGCAACCGTGGAGATCTAACAGTGGTCGTACGAGTCAATATCAAGGAGCATATCGGCCGCTCGCCGCCGCCCTGGTGGAAACGGCTGCCGAATCGGTGGCCTTTCCTGATATGGGTGGGGGCGGTTGTGCTGGCCGTCTTTCTCTTTTCCCGGGGCGGTCAAATGGGCGGCATGACCGGCTCGGTAAGATCCAGCCGTCAGATCATTGCGCCCCTCGAAGACTCGCGGATCAAGGCCATCCATGTCGAATTGGGCCAGGAAGTCCGGAAAGGCGATCTCCTGGTGGAAATGGACACGACCGTGCTCGACGCGGAGATGGCGGTTGAGCAACTCCAAGCCGAGCGCCAATTCGCGTTGGTGGAATTTCGCGCGGAGACGACTCTCAAAACGACTCGTATCCGCCAGGCCGAAGCGCAGGGCGAAGTGGATGTGTTGAATACGGAGGTGGAGCGGCTCGAATCCCTGCTGTCCCGCCAATTGGTGGATGCGCAGACCGTGGCCAGGATGAAGGCGCGCCAGCAGGCGCTGAAGAGCGGGCTGGAACTATACCCGGAGATGATCGAATCGCTGGAGGCGCAGCTTGCGGATGCCCGGGCGAGACGATTGGCCATGGATGCTTCAATGCTTGCCGGCGTGGACGACGGCGAGATGGGTTATGCTGGAGAGATTGATTTCTCGCAGGCCGCGGACCGGCTCGGATTGCTACGGCTGCGCCGGCAGTCTTACCGGTTGTATGCGCATGAAGACGGAATCGTGTCCCGCGTGTTGCAAGCGCCCGGCGATGTGATTGCGGCGGGATTGCCCATCCTGACGGTTATCGGGAAGGAAGTGACACATGTGGAGGGGTTTCTTCCCGAATCGGCCACTGCGCGCAATGTCAGGGTCGGCATGCCCGCTTATATTTCAAGCACGACCGCGATGGGTCCGATTACGCGGGCAATCGTTATTGCTGTTACCCCTGATGTCATGGCGCTTCCAACACGAATCAATCCCGTGCCGGATCGCGAGTTGAGGGGGCGGCGCGTGGTTCTGCGCTTAACAGACACGCATGATCTTCTGCCCGGCGAAACGGTGACGATTCAATTTGAGCGGCCCCTGTTGTCGCTGTTGTTTTCCCGTCGCGGCCAGGGAGAAGGTGTTGCGACTGTTGATGAACCGTGATGAATGATGTGCGAGTCAGTGTGAGAGTTTGTTTTCTTGTTTGCCTCTCCGCTTTCGCCGCGGGATGCGCAACGCAGGATGTACCGCGGCCGCGTGTGCAGATAGACATTTCTCAACTGCCCGAAGATATCTTTGTTGAAGAGCTTGTGGTTGAGCAGGCGGAAGGTCCGCTTGATGTGGAAGCCCTGGTGCGGCGTGCCGTTGAGCGGGAATCCCAGATTTCCATGCTTCGCGAAGCGGCCAACGTGGCATGGGCCCAGGCGCGTACGTATGTGGATTTGCGCGACCCGGAACTCGGCCTAACTTTCGGTCGCGGAACGCGCATGGTTGAACGTTCATGGCTGGTTCCCCGCGCGGAGATCATGCCGGCGTTGGCGTATCCGTCCGATGGGTTGTTTGTAACGACCCACGAGGAAAGTCTGGCGATTTCCACCGATCCGCGCGTCCCGCGCGTCATGGTTCCGCCCGGCGGCGAAAATCAATACATGACCACATCGCCGCGAACGTACAGCGGGACGGTTGCCGATAGTGACTCGATACGCGCGAGCATCCGCTTCTTCCCTCCGAATCCATGGATCACAAAATCACGCGGTGCGGCGGCACAGGCCAATTATGCGGCAGTTGTTTCGGAGCTGTACCATGCGGAGTGGCTGCTGCGGTGCCGTATATATTGGCTTCTGGCGCGCCTGCAATATCTTGAGAAGGATGCGGGACACCTGCGCGAACTGGTCGAGGTCAGGAAGGCCTTGTCGGACGACGCTTCGGTAATGGCCTCGCAGCAGCAGATGTCAGCAGTGGATGCCGTAACGGCTGCTCAACGGCATCTCCAGGCTCTGGCGGATCTGGACAAGATTCACAATGAAATGAGTGTGCTTCGAAATGAGCTCGAAGGTTATGTCGGGCAATCGGTGACCGTTAATGCCGAGACCTATCCAGAGGAGGTCTTCACAACCGCCGAAGACGCGCGCAAGCTGGATTTACGGAAGCGGGCTTTGGAAAGCCGGAGCGATGTCGCGTCGGCCTATTGGAAGACGCAGGTGGCACAGGCCGCGTTGCGCGAAGCGCAGGCCGCGCGTGTGCCGTGGTTCACGCAGGTGCAGGGTTCGTATGGCCGCAGCACGCGCCGCGACCGGGCGGACCAGGCGTGGGAGTTGCGGGGCGGCTATGCCGAGTTGGACACGGACACATCCATTTCGATAGATGATACCGAGGACACGGAATGGAGAATCGAGACAGCCATCAATATTCCGTTGTTCTCGCTGGGCGCACGGGCAACGCGGGTGCAGGAAGCGGAATGCAAGCGCGCGATCGCGGAGCTTTCGGCGTCTGCGCGATTGGTGATGCAGGGGTTGACCGATGCCGTCTCGCTGCTGGAAACGGCGCAGCAACGTGACGCGCGTGTCCTCGAAGCGCTGGGCCCGCGCCTTCAGCAGACGCGCGATCTGTTGCAGCTTCTGCGCGACAAGGGCGGATTTGGTCCTGTTGAGCAGGTGCGGCTGAAAGAAGTGGCCATAGACATGCTTCGGATGTCGGCCCAAAGCCGGTTCGATTTGATTGAGGCGTCTTTACGCCTGGAAGAATGGGC
>CAZTYH010000028.1:15374-20459 GCA_964617565.1 uncultured Verrucomicrobiota bacterium | reverse complement strand
AGATAGAACGTTTCGACTGAGCATGTGTTCCGAGGAAGGATGTGGCGTCTTGATTTCTCGCCCTGTAGCGGTCTGTATTGCCGCGCTGCTTTTGTGCCCGTTTTATGCACAAGAATCGGGCGCAAACCTTCTTCGCAATCCCGGCTTTGAAACTCAAGGCAGTGGCGTACAGCAGGCCTATTATTGGGAGTGGCTGAATCCAGATAATCAAGGCGGTTCCTGGGGCACGGCTACGCGCGAGAATTGGAACGTTTTCAGCGGTTCATGGGGCGGAACGATCCGCGGCGAATGGGCAGGTGACACGTTCGGGGGTTTCTGGCAGCAAGTAGCTGCAAATCCAGGAAAGAAATATCGGTTTACCGGTTGGTACTGGGCGGATGGTTGGTGGAATCTCTGGGAGCCTCCGGAGGAGCAAGGAATCAAGATCGAGTTTTTCGATGTCGCAACCAACAAGATCGAAGAGCACGTGTACATGTTTTTTGATGTCGGGCCGAATTGGGTCCGCCGAGGGCTCGAAGCGATTTCTCCAACCAACACGGCGTGGATGCGCGTGGTCATTTTCGCAAACAACGTCGGATGGGACGCGGCCCTGCAGTTCGACGACATGGAACTGGTCGAGTTGGATGTTTCGACGGAAATCCATCCCGGCCCTTCTTCACGCCGCACCGGGCTGGTGATCTCCGAAATCATGTATCATCCGCCGGACCGTACGGACGGCAAAGACCTCGAATATGTCGAGTTGTACAACACCACCCCTTTCACCAATCGGCTCGAAGGCCACCGCTTGAGCGGCTCCATTTCTTATACTTTCGCGGACGATGTGGTGATCCCTCCCTTCAGCTATCTTGTCGTGGCCAAAGAGCCGGCATCCGTGCAGTCTGTTTATGGAATCAGCGGCGTATTGGGTCCGTATGAAGGCCGACTGCCCAACAGCGCCGGCAGCGTGAGGCTGAGAAAAACGCCGCAAATGGGCACCACGGAAGATGCGATCCTTCTGGAGGTGAATTACACAGACCAGCCGCCGTGGCCGCTTGCGGCGGACGGCGGCGGACATTCGCTGGTGCTTTCGGAGCCATCGTACGGCGAGGACAACCCGATGGCTTGGAGCGCAAGCATCGCTTGGGGCGGTTCACCCGGTGATCCGGAAATTCCCGCGGCGAGCGATTACACGAATGTTGTGATCAACGAATTTCTGGCGCACACGGACGAGCCGGAATGGGACTACATCGAGTTGTTCAACACCGCCACACAGGCGGTCAATATCGGCGATTGCTGGCTGAGCGATACGGCCTCAACCAACAAATTCAAGATTCCCGCAGGAACGACGATTCCGGCCCGGGGATACAAAGTCTATTTTTCAGTAACCAATCCTCCCAGCGCGTCGCCAACCAATCTGACGTTCAACCTCAGCTCAAAAGGCGAAGATATATTCTTCCGAGCCCCGGACGGCACCGTGGTGGATGCAGTGCGTTTTGCCGCGCAGGAAAACGGCGTGGCGATGGGACGTTTCCCCGACGGCGCGGCGGATTTCCACGAGCTTGCAAGTCCTTCGCCGGGTGCGTCGAACAAGACGCTGCGCATTCGCGACGTGGTAATCAATGAAATCATGTACAACCCCATTTTCGGCGATGATAACGACCAGTACATCGAATTGCATAACTGGAGCGGGTCGGTTGTTGATCTGAGCAACTGGCGCCTCGAAGACGGTATCACATTCAGGTTCCCGCAGGGCACAGCGATCCCGGCGGGCGGGTACCTGGTGGTTGCGAAAAATGCGTTGCATCTGATGTCCAATTATCCGGGTGTCTTGAACAGCGGAAATACCCTCGGCAATTTCGGCGGGAACCTCGCTGATTCCGGCGAGCGCGTGGTTTTGGTCAAGCCGGACGATCCCAATCTGCCGGAGCAGGATTTTGTGATTGTGGACGAGGTGACGTATCACGATGGCGGTCAATGGGGCGAGTGGTCGGACGGTGGGGGTAGCAGTCTCGAACTGATTGATCCGCGGAGTGACAACCGGCGCGCTTCAAATTGGGGGGACAGCGACGAAAGCGGCAAAAGCTCGTGGACCTTGGTCCAATACACGAACGTGCTGGATCATGGGTTTCGCGAGTGGTGGGTCGGGGGAACGTATTACAGCTTCGATATTGATGAATTATACATCCTGATGCTTCGCCGTGGGGAATGCCTGGTGGATAATGTCGAAGCGCGGCGGGTGGGCTACGCCAATAGAATAGCCAACCCTACGTTCGAGGTTGGAGGTCTCGCTGGGTGGGTGGCCACAGGCAATCATCTTGCGACCCGGTTGACGAACGAGGGATATTCCAGCGCTCACAGTATGCATGTGCGCGCCAGCGGTGGTGGGGACACGGGTGTAAACAGAATTAAAACAACGTTGACGGCCAATTTTTCTGCAGGCTGGACTGTTGAACTCAAGGCCCGCGCCCGCTGGCTGTGCGGCGATCCGAATCTGCTGCTGCGCTTAAGGGGCAACTATCTCGAAGCCTCAGCCGTGTTGCCTGTTCCTAAAAATCTCGGCACACCGGGGCAGGCTAACAGCCGGAAGCGGACGAATGTCGGGCCTGCGATCTGGGATGTGTCGCATTCGCCGGCGATGCCGGCAGCGGGCGAGCCCGTGCAGGTCACTGCCCGGGTACATGATCCCGACGGCATCAATTACGTGCGGCTGCGCTATCGCCTGGATCCGTCGAGCACGATCATTGAATCGAACATGGTACACATCGGCGGAGGAGTTTACCGCGCGTTTGTCCCGGGGCAGGGACATGGCCAGTTGGTGGCGTTTCATGTCCGGGCACGGGACGCCTATTCCCCGATGGCGACGAACAATTTCCCGTCCGACGCGCCTGTTCGGGAGTGCCTGGTGCGGTTTGGAGATGTTGATCCGGTCGGAGATCTCGGCGCGTATCGCTTCTGGATGACCAAGGCCAATATTGACGAATGGAAAGCACGCGAGCGGCACAGCAACGAGTATCTCGACACGACGTTTGTGAATGGCAGACGGATAATCTACAATGCCGGCATCCGTTGGCGCGGCAGTCCATGGATTCGCATCGGCATGCCGGACCCCGAGGTGTATGAATGGCGAAGCGCCTTCCGCGTCAAGTTCCCCGCGGACGATATATTCCTCGGAATGGACGAACTGAACCTCGATTCGCTTGAGCGCGATCGCGATACGACGCTGCAGCGTGAACGCATGTGTTATCAGATTGCCGAGCAGCTGGGGTTGTCCGCCAGTTATCAGCGATATACGTTCGTCTGCCTGAACGGTGTCCAGTATCCCTACATCTACGCGGACTCTCATCACATCGAGCGGGACTACTTCCGCAAATGGTTTCCTGACCAGGATGACGGCGAATTGTTCAAGGTGGACGACTGGCCGGAATACAGAAATTTTACCGACAACTTTGACAACGGCGGTTTCGAGGTCCGGAACGCCACGCTGGAGCTGTTTCTCACGACCGGCGGAGAGAAGAAGAAGGCACGTTACCGGTGGAACTGGGAAAGGGCGGCAAACGCAGGTTTCGATGACGATTACACGGGTCTGTTTCATCTCGTGGATGCGGGCAATCTTTCGAACGATCAGTACACTGCGACCCTGGAGGCGATTGCGGACATGCGGCAGTGGATGCGGCAGATTGCGTTCCGTCATATCGTCGGGGATTGGGACAGCTACGGATATCATCGCGGCAAGAACACCTTCATGTATCGCCCGAACGGCGGACGATGGAATCTTCTTCCGTGGGACATTGATTTCGGATTGGGCGTGGGACATGACTGGAATTGGGATCTCTTTGATGTTGCGGACTACATGCCTGTGATCAGGCGCATGGTCGAGCACCCTCCGTTCAGGCGCTATTATTGGCAGGCGCTTCACGCCGCGGTGCATGGACCTCTTCTTTCATCGCGGGTACATCCGGTGATGGACGAAGCCTACAACGCTCTGCGCGCGCAGGGCGTTGCAGCGGATGGGCCCGGCTCTCCCAAGAGTTGGGTTAGCAATCGCCGCGGCTATATTTTGAGCCAATTGAATCCGGTGACGAATTTCAGCTTGGCGGTCAGCAGTGTCACGACGAACGGCAATCGAATCACGCTTTCCGGTGTGGCCCCCATCCAGATTCACGCACTGATTTTCAACGGGGTCGAATATGCGGTCACTTGGAGCACGGTGACCAACTGGTCGCTGGTGCTCGCCGTCACATCCGGCGTCAACAATATCGTTGTAGCGGGGCTCGACGAGAATGGGCAGCAGGTCGGCGCATCCGTGCCGGTCAATGTTTCTTATCCGGGCAGCGACACGCCGCCCGAGGGAACGCTGGTGATCAACGAGATCATGTACCAGCCGGCGGACGACCTCGCGGAGTTCCTGGAATTGCATAATCGATCCGCCAATTACGCCTTCGATCTTGCGGGCTATCGCATGGCCGGCTTGGATTTCACCTTTCAGCAGGGTGCGGTGATTGCCCCCAGCGGATTTGTGCTGCTCGTTGAGAATCGCGCGGCGTTTGCGGCTGTGCACACCAACCTGAATGCGGTGGTGGGCGAGTATTCGGGCAAACTGGATAATATCGGCGAGCGGCTGCAGTTGCTGAGGCCCGAGGGCACGAACGAAGTGATCGTGGACGAGGTGATCTACGACCGTGCGCCGCCGTGGCCCGCGGCGGCTGCGGGCGGCGGGCCTTCGCTGCAACTGATTGACAATCGGCGGGACCGCAATCGCGTCGGCAATTGGGCTGCGGATACGAATGTGCTCTACACGCCGGGCGCGCCGAACAGCGTGAGCCGGGCGCTCCCGGCATTTCCGCTGCTGTGGATCAACGAGCTGCAGGCGACCAACGTCAGCGGTATCCGCGACAACATGAACGAGCGCGAGCCGTGGCTCGAGCTGTACAATGCCGAGGGCGGCAACTTCATGCTGACGAATTTCTATCTCACGGATACCTACACGAATCTCGTGAAATGGCGGTTTCCGGCGGGCGCGTTTGCGCCGGGCAGCGGTTTCCGCATTGTCTGGCTGGACAACGAAGCCGGCGAAACCGCCGGGACGAATTACCACGCATCTTTCCG
>CAZTYH010000028.1:5592-15274 GCA_964617565.1 uncultured Verrucomicrobiota bacterium | reverse complement strand
TTCATGACCGATCCGTACGGGGAGTCTGACGACTGGATCGAGCTGTATAATCACGGAACAAACGCAGTCAACCTGACGGACTTCGGGCTGACGGACAATCTGAATTCGCCGGCAAAATGGCGGTTCCCGACCGGAACCATCATTCAAGCGGGCGGCTTTTTACTGGTCTGGGCGGACAACGGACATCCGACGCAGACGAACGGCCTGCATACAAGCTGGGCGTTGAGCAAGGATGGCGAAGCGATCGGTCTCTACACGCCCGACGGCTGGGTGGTGGATTCGCTGGTGTTCGGACCGCAGGAAGCCGATAAGACCGATGGACGCTGGCCTGATGCATCGGAGAATATTTACCGGTTGGCAATCCCGACACCGCTGGCGGCCAACATCGTCTCAACGAACAACTCGCCGCCCGTGATGGACCCGATTGGCGATCAATATGGTCAAATCAATGTTCAGTTGAGCTTTGTCGTGACGGCGACGGATACCGACACGCCGATGCAGACGCTGGTCTTCAGCCTGGACCCCGGCGCGCCGTCCGGTGCAGCCATTCATCCGCAGACCGGCCACTTCACGTGGACACCCGGCGCCGGGTATGGCGGGACGACCAACAGCGTAACGATTCGCGTCGCGGATAATGGGTATCCACCGCTTTCCGTGTTCGAGACCTTTGCGATCGAAGTCGAGCAGGGGAATCGGCCTCCGGTGATCACTCCGCCGGGGACGGTGACTTTAAGCCCGTTCAGCGTCCTGGTGCTGCCGATTATCGCGACGGACCCGGACGAACCGGGGGATGTGCTGACCTTCAGCCTTGTGGCTCCGGCCCCTCCGGGTGCGGAGATTGGCGAGTATTCCGGGTTGTTCACCTGGATGCCCGGCGAGGGGTATGCGGCATCCACCAACGCGATTTTGATTCGTGTTCGCGACGATGGAATGCCGATGCTGAGTGATACGGGCGTATTGACGGTTGTTGTTCGCGACATGGATCAATTGTTCGAAGCGGATGTTCTGCCTGCGCCTGCGGGCGGCACGAACTTCATTGTGCGATGGAGTGCTGAAAGCGGGATGACCTATCGCGTCGAGTATGCGGCGGGATTGATCGGGCCGATCTGGACGAACCTGCCCGGGGACGTGCAGGCGACCGGCTCGGTAGCGCAAAAGGAAGACCCGTACACAAACGGTCCGATACGTGTTTACCGGATCTGGCGATTGCTTGAGTAGGGGCCGGTGTGAGGTGCGAGATGCGGGTTGAAGCCCGCGCCCGGCTTCCGCATAAACGCGGAACTCCGGCCATGGATTCTTCACTCCTCCGTCATGCTTTCCGCGCCGTTTGGCGGGATCCCGAGCTTGTCCATGCGATATCGCAGGATGCGGCGCGTGGTTCCCAGCAGTTCCGCCGCGCGGGTCTGGACGCCGCCGGCATCTTTCAGCGCCTGCTCGACAAGTTGGCGTTCGAATTCGTTGACCGATTTTTCGAGGGGCATTCCTTTTATTGCGGGGATGACGGGACGCAGGCCACGCAGTTCATCCGGCAGATGCCCGGCCTCGATGACCGATTCCTGCCCATGCAAAACAAGGGTTCGTTCGATCACGTTTCTCAGTTCCCGCACGTTGCCAGGCCAGCGGTAGCGGCAAAGCAGATCCATTGCCGTGGGGGCGATCTCGCGTGTGGAAGCGTTCAAGGCCCGCCTCAACGCGCCGAGAAAATGTCGGGCGAGCAGGGGGATGTCGCCGGGGCGCTCGCGCAGCGGCGGGAGGGCAACGGGCACGACGTTCAGCCGGTAGAACAGGTCGTCGCGGAACCGTTTCTCGGTCACTTCGTGCCGAAGATCGCGGGCCGTGGCGGCGACGATGCGCGCGTTCGTGCGTATCACGTGGGTGCCGCCGACGCGCATATACTCCCGTTCCTGGAGAACGCGCAGCAGTTTCACCTGCGTGGCGAGGGACATTTCGCTGACCTCGTCGAAAAACAGGGTGCCGGAGCCGGCCAGGTCGAAGCGCCCCAATTTCCGTTTGTCCGCATGCGTGAAGGCGCCTTTTTCGTGGCCGAAGAGTTCGCTCTCCATGAGTGTTTCGGGCAGGGCCGCGCAGTGCACCGCCACAAACGGCTCGTCGCGCCGGTTGCTCAGGGAGTGCAGCAGGCGCGCGGCCAGTTCCTTGCCGCTGCCGCTCTCCCCGGTGATCAAAACCGTGGCATCGGTTTCCGCCGCGCGGCGAATCGAGGCGAGTGCCCCGGCGAAAGACGGGTCGGCGCCGACAATGGCGTCCACCGGGTATTCGCGAGACATCTCGGTTTCGAGGATTTCAAGCCGGCGGCGCATGGCGCTGCCCTGTATCGCGCGCTCGGCCATACGGCGTACGTCCACCACGTCAAAAGGCTTCGTGACGTAATCGTAAGCACCTGACCGGATGGCCTCGACGACGGGACGGACCGATGTGGACGCGCTGACCATGATGACGGGCAGTTCCGGATACAGGTTCTGTACCTCGCGCAGCAGCCAGAGGCCGTCCTTGTCCGGCATGATCACGTCCAGCAGCACAAGGTCCATGCGCTCATTCGACAACACCGCCAGGGCCTCCTCGGCTCCGGTGGCGAGTCGCACTTCATATTCCCGGGAGAAGATCGCTCTAAGCGATTCACGACTTCCGGCTTCGTCGTCCACGATCAGTATGCGTTTCATGTTTTTCCTTTTGGGGTTTGCTGGGGAGCAGGACGGTTACGCAGGTGCCCTGCCCGGTACATTCGATCTGTATGCGGCCGCCGTGATCCACGACGGTGCGTTTTACGATCGGCAGACCGAGCCCCATGCCACGTGCCTTTGTCGTGCAGAAGGGGGAAAAGACCTTGTTTCGAATGTCCTGCCGGATGCCGGGTCCGTTATCCCTTACCGAGACGGCGATTCCCTGCGGCATGTCGCCGTCGCGGAATTCGCGCGCGGCGAGGACGATCTTGGGATTGTCGCGTCCGGCAAGCGCCTCCATCGCATTGGCGATCAAGTGTGCGACGCACTCGGCCAGCGCCGTTTCATCGCCGTCAATGGAGGGCAGGTCCTCATCAATGGAGGTGTCTACCCATATGCCTTCGGACGCACTGGTTTGCAGCGCCATGTCGAGCCCGCGTTTGATCGCGTGGGAGATGCTGAGTTGCTTCAGCTCGAGTGCGCGTGGATGGGCGAATCGGCTGATCTGGTCAATGATGCCGTTCAGGCGGTCCACTTCTGCATTCACCGTGCTGCTGAATTCGGAACGGAAATCATCGTCCTGGTAACGTTCCGGAAGGAGCTGCGCGAAAGTCTTGATGGCGACGAGGGGATTGCGGATTTCGTGCGACATCGCGGCGGCCAGCTCGGTCCAGAAGGCCGCGCGCTCGAGCTGTTCCTCTTTCGCTTCCAGCATGCGTTCGACGGTCAGATCCTGCACCAGGGCCACGGCGCCGAAGCAGTGCTGCCCGTCGTGCAGGCGCCGGGTCTGGAGCGACAAAGTCCGCCGCGTGCGAGGATCGGACCATTCCTCCGGCTGTACGATTTCCTCCATCGCCAGCGCTCCGCGCAACAAACCGGAAACATGGCTGCCGATGACTTCCGCATCCTTGCCGAGGACGGTTTCCGCGGGGAGATTGAATATGGTCTGCGCGACGCTGTTGAACCATCGAATCACGCCGCGCTCGTCCACGGCGATGATGCCGGTGGGGATGGAATGCAGCAGGGTTTCCGCGAGCGACTTTTGAAGAGCAACCTCCTCGTACAACAAAGCATTCTCGAGGGTGGTGGAAACATGTTCAGCGACCAGCGCAAGGTTTTCCAGTTCGACCGGACCGAAGGGAATTCCGGTGGTGCGATGGCCGACAAACATCCATCCGAGCAGCCGTTCGCGCACCTGGAGAGGGATGAGGACTTCGGCGCCATACTGGTCCAGCGCCCGGTTCAGCAGCGAGCGTGCGGCGGGCTCGCGGATATGTTCGAGGTTCGAGCGACAGACGATATGCGCGTTCAGGGTCAGCCAGTTCGCGAGCGGATCTTCGTCCCCGTACAGAATTCGCGCGGTATCTTCGAGGCAGCGAAGTCCTGCGCGCAGGTGGAATCCGGCCGCATCGCGGCGCCGGCAGAATATGCCGGCCCGCGCCACCATGACGGACCCGGCCACTCCTTCCGCGAGATTTTCGAGCAGGGCTTCGACGTCATTGAAGTGCCGCAGCGCGCCGGGGAAATGCCGGGCCGGTTGCAGCGGCGATGGATCGCTTCGTGCCGTTGCGGCAGTCACTGCGGATTGCAGTGCGGAAACTCCGGCCGCGGCGTGGCGCAGGCGTTGATTTTCCTCCAGCAGGCGTGCGTGTTCGAATGCGCGGCTGACGAGGTCTTGAACCCGTTGGCGTTCGAGTTCCACATCTTCCACGGCATAAACCCCGTGAGCCCGCGCTTCGAACATCGGTTCGGAGCCCGCAATGCCGAAAACGATGATCGCGGCGTCGGGCCGCGCGCGGACGATGGCGCCGAGCTTCTCGAGCGCGCCGGGTCCGCGGATGTCGTAGAGAATGACCGGTTCTCCGCCCTGGGCCGACGGCGCGTTTAGTTTTGCCGGCGTGTCGCAGGTGTGAACCGTGGCCATGGGGGCGAGGAAAGCCTGCAGGCGCCTCGCGAGCGCCGTATCCCGGGAACACACCACGCAGGGCGGTAGAAGGGTTGTCATACGGCTGCCTCCTTCCCGACCAGGGGAAGGGAGATGATGATCGTGGTGCCTTTCGTGGGCTCGCTTTCCACGTCAATACTTCCGCCGTGTTCCTGGATAATTTTGTGCGCGACGGAAAGACCCAGCCCTGTTCCCATGGTTTTTGTTGTAAAAAATGGATCGAATATGTGGGCCAGGTTTTCGGGAGGAATGCCCTCGCCGGTATCCTGAATAGAAATTCGGATATAGCGTGGCGCCGCGTTTTCGTACCACAAATCCAGGTAATCCTTTGTCTCGATCTGCTCAGTCCGGACCGTGAGGCATCCTCCCCTGTCCATGGCCTCAATGGCATTGAAGAGGAAGTTGATGAAGGCCTGGTTCAATTGATCCGCGTCCAATTGCACCGTGTCGAATCCGGCCTTGTAATCGCGTTCGAGCCGGATACCGGCCTGGCGGATCCGCTGGGCAGTGAGGTTGAGCGAGGCATCCAGGATGCCATGCAGCGAGGCCGGCGCGAGATTCGGCCTGGCGGGCCGTGAGAAGCCGAGCAATTGACTGACGATTGAATCAATGCGCTTTACTTCCTGGCCGATCAGCGATGAGAAGGTGTCGCGGAAATCCGGATCGTCATAACGTTCCGGGAGGAGTTGGGTGAACGTCTTGACGGTAACGAGCGGATTCTTTATTTCGTGGGCCATTCCTGCAGCGAGCGTACCGACGCTGGCGAGGCGATCCGTCCGGCGCACCTGCATCTCCAGGCGCCGCAGCGCGTCCACATCGTGAAAAACAATCAGCGCACCGAGCAATCTTCCACGATGCCCGTGGAAAACGGAACTGCCGACGCGGACCGGTGTTTCATCGCCCACGCCGTGCTGGATGACCATTTCCTGGTCACGGACCCCCCGCTGACGTTGCAGCGTCAGTTCGAGCGTTCTTGAGAGAGCCTCGGGAAGCACGTCCAGCGGTTGTCCCATCACGTTCGACGCGCCCAGCCGCGTGATACGCTGCGCCTCGCGGTTGAAGACGGAGATGCGGCCGTCCTCCGTAGCCGCCACGACGCCGCTAACGAGATTGTCGAGCAGGATCTCGTGATAGATTTTGCTGTCCTGCAGTTGCGTGTAGAGCTTCGCATTTTCCAGGGCGACGGCGAGTTGACGGCAGAGGATCATGAGCACTTCCTGTTCGGGCCCCCCATAAATGCGGCCTGAGAGGCGCGGCCCCAGGAGCAGTATTCCATCCAGCCCCGATCTCGAATAGATGCCGAGCGCCGCCGCGAAATGCCGCGCTTGTAATTGATTGACGGCGGAATGCATACCCGCGTCGCGCTGGATTCGCTGTACGAGTTCCGGCACGATCGGGTCCTCCTGGCGGCGGAGGATTTCAACGACCTGGTTGTCCGGCGACAGGCGCAACGCGCGCCCTTCGTCCAGGCACGAAGGAAATTGCTGTGAGAAGGCGGTTCCGTCCCAGAGCAGGACGATCAACTGGTCTGCGCCGAACGCTTCCGCGACAACCGAGCAGAATTTGCTTAGAAGCGCGTCGAGCGTACCGATGGAACTGAAAACATCATTGGCCTTTTTTATGATATCGCGAACATCAACACCCTGGACATTGATGAAAAGGCGCGTTGCAAATCGCTGCAGCAGGCCGTTGGCAGGCACCAGGGAGATGGCGACGATGGTGGTGGCGAGGATGCGGGCGACGAGGTCCGGGTCTTTCAGGAGAGGCGCAAGCAGGAGATGCGCTCCGCTCCAGACCAGGAAATAGAGCATGCTGAGGTAGGCGGCCAGCAGCGTATAGGCGGTGGCGCGTCGCAGTACGGTGGGGACATCCATGACCCGGTGCGTGGCGATGCCATAGGCCAGCACGGCGTCGAGCACCACCACGGAGAGTGGCAGGAGTTGGACGGCGTCCGGGTTTCCGGAAAGGACGGACGCGAAGAAAAAGAGAATACCGACCCCTACGCATGCAAATGCGCCGAGAAGCATGAATTGAAGCTCCGTTCGATCCATACCCGTGAGCGAGCGGGCGGTTCGAAAGAAGTGAAGGATTAAGACGATGAAGGCGGCCAGGATGTATCCGGCAAACAAGAGGAATCCCGGTCCATACTGGGGAACGGCAACGCTTTGCTCTTTCATCGGCAGCGCCGCGGACACGAGAAAAAAGCGGGTCTGGCACAGAAAGGCGATTGGTGCATAGCAGATCAACCAGCGCCGGGCATGGCCGATGATTTGCGGAAATGATTTGCGCTGATGCGCGATGGACAGGAGCAGGAGCACGAAGGCCGTGGGGATGAAGGCGGCGGCCACGGATGATTGGCGAATCCAGAAGGCGGCCACGGCCGGAGACGTGGCCGCGGCGCCGCCGGCAAGGCAGATAAACCAGGCGGTGAAAACAAATGAGAGCAGGAGGAACGCCAGGTTGGTTTTTCTTCGTGGGTTGGTGAAGAAAACGAGCAACCCCATCGTCATGTTGGCGATCAGGGCAATGGCGATGATGATTTGGAAAGGCTTCATGTTGCGAGAGGGTTGCGCACGATCATTGAACTGTTGCCTCCGCCCAGGCCGTGCAGATTGATCAGGGCGGTCTTGATGCGCGCGCGCCGGGGTTTGGGTGTGTAGTCGAGGTCGCAGTCCGGGTCCGCGTTTTCGTAGTTTGCCGTGGGAGGAATCATGCCTTCCTGCATTGCCATCGCGCAGGCGATCACCTGGAACGGCCCCGCGGCCGCCAGCGGATTACCGAGCACGCCTTTGATGGAGCTTACGGGCACCTTGTAGGCTTGTTCACCCAGGGCGTGCTTGATCATTTCCGTTTCCACCCGGTCAATCGTCGGATCGCTCGGACCGTGCGCGCAGACGTAGTTCAGGTCCTCCGGGCATGCGCAGGCATTGGCCATCGCGCGATTCATGGTTGCAAGCAGTCCGGACCCGGATTCGCTCCCCGGTTTGTCGCCGGCCATCCCGTACCCCACGATTTCCAGCAGGGGCGTGGCACCCCGGGCAAGGGCATGTTCCATGTTCTCGAGAACCAGGACGCCGGCACCTTCCGAGAGGATTCCGCCCTTCCGATCCCTGTCGAATGGCCGGCTGGCGGTTCCGGGATCCTGTATGTCCGCGGGGAGCATTCCGGCAGCGCTCAGGCATGCAACGGCGAGCGGGTTGACAGGAGCATCTGCGCCTCCCGCGATTGCAATCTCGGCCTGGTGGGTGCGTATCATTGCTGCGGCTGATGCGATGGCGTCCAGGCCGGCGGGACAACCGGTGGAAATGGTTGAAGGAATGGCTTTGACGTTCAGCGCGGACGCCATTGTTGTGGCGGTGGCGTGAGGCTGGCAGGCGCTGACGACATAAGGGCTGATATATTCGGGGCCGCGCGACATGAGCTGTTCCTTGGCCCGCTCAATCACTTCAAAAGCACTGCTGCTTACCCCGATGATGATGGGCAGGGGGCTGAACGACGAGAGCATGGCCTGGGTAAGTCCGGCGTCCCGGATGGCCATGTGGGCAGCAGCAAGAGCCAGTTGTGTCTGCCGCGCAAGCCGCTTCGGTTTTACTCGTTCGGCGCAGTAGGATGTGATATCGAAATCCTTCACCTCGCCGGCAATTTGAATTGGATACTTCGACGCGTCGAACAGGGTGATGCGGTCAATTCCGCTTCGGCACGCGAGCAGAGATTTCCAAAACGCGTCCTTCCCGGTTCCATTCGCCGCAAGGGCGCCCAAACCGGTTACAACAACCCGACTATATCTTGACAGCGTCGCCATCGGGGGAGTGTCGCTCCCTAAACTTCAATTGATTTATGCACATTCTCAACAGACCGGTTATTAACCCCCTGTTGATAACTCCCCGTGCGTGATGTCACAAATGTACATTACTGTCCATCCCGCTCGCGAACATGTTGTACATTTTTGTGCGAACTGACTGAGAGACAAGCAGATAAGGTTTTAATTTGCAATATAAAAAAATTGCAGGATTGCGGATTTGCTCAATGATCGGGTGACCTCAGCTGTTGATAACTAGGTAATAAGTGTCACATTTGCTCTTTACTTGTCAGAAATGATCGTGCATAAGTCGAAGCGTTTGAAAGCGTTTGCGCATGGCTTCGTCCTCAGCGAGAAGGCTGCACAACAATGCGCACCGATGGAAAAGCTTAACGTGAAAGCGGCCAAAACCTCTACATATTGTGGGGTAAGGCGTGTGAGACACCATGGGTGTGTGTCTTTGCTGGCATGCATGTTGCTAACCTTCTTCCGCGTGAATTGTCATCAGTCCGCTATCTTTTGGAGGTGCAGATGCAGCGTGTAACTGTGAGGAAATCATTTTTGCTGAGTATTTTTTGCATGGCCATTGCGAGCGCATGGTTGTGCGGTGATGCGGTTGCGAGCGGATTTCGAAACCCGCCCGAGGGGGCGTCCGCATTAGGGCGGGCCGGCGGACGGATTGCTTTTGCAGATGATGCTTCTGCTATTTCGGCCAACCCCGCCAATCTTGTTGAGATTGAGGATCGCCAGGTCCTTTTTTCGCTCACGGTTCCGCATGCTGAAGTTGAATATAGCGGAATATCGGGCTCCGGGGAGACGCGCTCACCGTGGAAGTTTTTGCCGAATGCGTTCCTGGTCTGGCCTACAAGCCGCGAGGGCGTTGTCGGCGGACTGGGCATCATCACGCCGTATGGTCAATCCACGGAATGGGAGAAGGACGGCCCCTTCCGCTACACCGCGCCTTATTTTGTGGAATTGCGCATGCTCGACTTCAAGCCGACCCTGGCGTTTCCTTTCGGCGAGAATTTCTCCTTCGGCATCGGTGCAGACCTTGTCTGGTCCGATCTCGATTTCCGGCAGGTTTTTCCGTGGGCGGGTTTGACGGGCGATCCGCTGACGCCTGACGGCGAAGTGAAGCTTTCGGGCGATGGATATGGCTTGGGCGGTAGCGCGGCCGTCACCTGGAAAATAACCGGCAACCAGCGTCTTGCGCTCACCTATCGCTCTCCGGTGAACGTGGAATACAGCGGCGACACGAAA
>CAZTYH010000028.1:0-5492 GCA_964617565.1 uncultured Verrucomicrobiota bacterium | reverse complement strand
TGGAGCATTTATGAGGACAGGAACGTCAGCGGAAATCAGAATCCATTCTACGACGGACGGTATGAGAACAGGGCAAGCATTCTTTCCCTGTCCTATGGGTATTCGTTCTGAGAGGTGATATGGCAAACCATGCGCCGCAACCCGTGATCCTTGTGATTGATGACGAGCGGGGGCCCCGGGAAAGCCTGAGGATCCTGCTGAAGCATCGGTATTGCGTGTTGTGTGCTGATAATGTGGATGCGGGCCTCGACTTGCTTCGACAGAGCCAGCCGGATGCGGTCATCATGGACATCCGTATGCCGGGTAAGACCGGTCTCGAAGGCTTGGCGGAGCTTCGCCGCGTCGATCCCTGTGTTTCGGTAATCATGCTGACCGGCTTCGGCACGCTTGAGACGGCGCAGGAAGCGATACGGCTTGGAGCCAACGACTACGTGTGCAAGCCCTTCGATACGGTTGAGATGGAGCAGGTCATCATCCGGAATGTGCAGAGGACCCGCCTTGAACGCACGCATCGCAATGCCGAGCGTGAACTGGCAAAACTGAACCGGCAATTGCTGGAGGAACTGGATCGCAAGCAGAGCATGGCGGAGCTTGGGCAGAAGTCGGCGGAACTGGTTCACGATCTTCGCAATCCGCTCACCGTCGTCATGGGTTCCGTGGAGATGCTGTCCGATCAGCTTGCGCAGTCGCGCGAAAGGCTCGGCACGCAATGGCCGGAAACAGAAGCCTATCTGGAAATGATTCAGAAAAGCGTCAACCGCTGCAAGGAACTGGCCGATCTCTGGTTGAGCCTGGGGAAGCGCGATCCGCAGCGGATGAAGCCGATGCACGTGCGGCGCCTGGTGGAGGATGTCCTGCAGAGTGTCAGTCCGGTCGCTTCCACGCAAGGGGTCCGGATCGAGATGGACATGGACGATACCGACGGGGAAATTGCGGTGGACAGCATACAGATGCTCCGGGCGCTTCACAACGTGCTGACCAATGCGATCGAGGCGGTAACGAGCAAGCAGGGCGTCATACGGGTTTCGTGCCGCCGACAGGAGAACCGGGTGGAGATTCGCGTGGAGGATAACGGGTGCGGGATCAGCGAGGAAGATGCCAGCCGCGTGTTTGAACCCTATTATACGACCAAGAAGCTCACGGGCACGGGGCTTGGCCTTTTCATCACCAAGAAGGTGGTCGAGGATCATCACGGTTCGATCGAACTCAAAAGCACACCCGAAGTCGGCACGGCCATTTGTATTCAGTTGCCGCTCTTGGATCGCCCGGAAGTGGCCTCGGCGTAACCGCCTTTTCCGGCGCGCAATTTGATCCCGAACAATAGCTTGCCTCTTCGCATTTACTCTCATAATCCGTCGCGGCCGCGACGGCTTGCGAGAGTAATGAGAGCATTAATGGGACGGCAAGAGACGGGTTGGCGGGCGGTTTGGCTGGACATTTCAATGCAATTCCCTGTATTTCGATCGCATGAATGCCGCCGATCTTGAATCCGCAATATCCGCTTGGCGCCTCGATCTCGATTCCGCGCGCGTCCGAACGGATGAGCAAACACTTTCCACCTATATGCAGAATGCCGGGGCTGTGGAGCGCCGCATTGCAGCCGTGCTATTTCCTCAATCCACAGAAGAAGTTCGGAAATTAGTGCTGACCGCGAATCGCTTTAACACCCCGCTGTATCCGATCAGCGGCGGGAAGAACTGGGGGCTTGGCTCGCGTCTGCCGACCCGGGACGGAACTGCGGTGGTTGACCTCGGGAGGATGAATCGCATACGCGAACTGAATGTGCGCAACCGTTACGCGGTGGTGGAGGCCGGTGTGACGCAGCGCCAGCTTTATGAATACATCCAGCGCGAAAACGCGCCGCTGCTTTTCAATGTGACCGGCGCCGCGGCGGACACCACGCTTATCGGCAATTCCCTGGAGCGGGGGGTCGGTTACTTTGCGTCACGTTCGGAAGGGCTTTCGGGGTTGGAGGTCGTGCTTGGCAACGGAAACGTCGTCCGAACGGGCTTCGGACATTTCGCGGGCTCGCGATTGACGCATCTGTGCCGGCATGGGGTGGGGCCTTCGCTCGACGGATTGTTCATGGAATCTTCCTTCGGAATCGTGACCGCGTCCGGCTTTGATTTGATCCCGGCGACCGAATCGCATGCGGTCGTGATTTCCAAGATTGCGCGGGCCGAGTTGCTCCCCGACTTGATCGAAGCGCTGGCCTCGCTGCGCCGCAGCGGCGTGCTGAATACCGTGGTTCATGTCGGCAACCGGGCGCGCAGCGAGATCGTCCTTGCTCCGCTGCTGGTTGAGCAACTGCACGGAAAAGCGGATTGGTCCGATCCGGCGCTGCGCGCGCAGGTGGGGAAGATGCTCGATGCAGAAGGCTTCGGTCCATGGAGCGCCGTGGGCGGTCTCATGGGTTCGCGGGCGCAGGTGCGCGAGGCGAAGGCCCAGGTTCGCCGCGCCTTGAAGGGAATGGCGAAAACAATTTTTCTGAACGACGCCACGGTGGCGTGGGCGAAACGGCTGGGGCGAGCGCTGAATTTCGTTCCCTGGGTCAGGGGGCGCGAAGCCATGCTGAATGCCGTTGAGCCGCTTTACCGGTTGGCGCGCGGAGTTCCGAACGACGCCGCCATGAAGAGCGCGTTCTGGCCGGTCGGCGAGACGCAGTCCTCCGCGACGCAGAATCCGGATCAGAGCCGCAGCGGCATGCTGTTCTGCGTACCGATGTTGCCCGCCGAAGGCGCGGTGGCGCAGGCCGCCGTTCGCCGCGTCGAAGAAACCTACGGACGATACGGCTTCACGCCGTACATCACGCTCAATCTGGTGGAAGATCGGTTCATCGAAACCGTCATTAACCTTGCGTTCGATCGTAACAACGCCGCGCAGGTGAAAGCAGCGCATGCCTGCAACGATGAGCTGACCGCCGCATTCATCAAGGACGGACTCATTCCGTATCGCGTCGGGATTCAGTCCATGAAACAGATCGTGGACGAGTCGGATCCGTTCTGGCAAACCGTTCGAGAATTGAAGAAGGCGCTCGATCCGAACGGCATTATCTCGCCGGGGCGGTATTGCCCGTGAACCCCGGACAAAGTTTTCCAATCCGCCAGTGGCGGACAAGTGTCTGGAAAAAAGCGGCTGCCCCAGAACCTGTTGGCTGAATATTACTTCGCTTGAGCCGCAGCCGGTGCTGTCTTGGTGCGCGGCGCGTACGTGGTCGGTCCGTCACGCCATCCGGTCAGATTGTACCATTCCTCCGGATAACCGACTTCCACGGCCATCTTGCCCGGATTGTTGATAAAGCCGTCCGAATAGCGGGCAACCATCGTCCATACATATTTCCTCCAGTTGTCAACGATCTGGGACACCTGGTTGGCGCAGTAGTCCGTGAGAAGCGCCGCCGCTTTCGCCGGGTCTTGCCGGTACAGATCCAGCGCCTTATGGTCCATGGCGCGGATGCCTGCAACGGCGGCATTCTCGATGCTGTCCTGCTCGGCGCGGATGTCCTCGATCATGTAGCTGAACTTCAGCGCGGCATAGTTGCCCAGGGAGTTGAAGATCCACCAGGCGCTGGTCTGATCCACGACGGTCGGATCGCCGACGTGCAGGCAGTCGGCAATGGATTTCACGCCTGCGTAGATCGGCATATAGCAGGTGGTGGCGGGCTGGTCCGGTCCCCACCAGAGAACCCCCCCGATCGGATCGGGCAGCCAGGATCGTCCTTGGCAGACGAAACTGTAGGTGCAGCGGAAGATCGAAATGGGCCGTTCCCACGCGCCCTCCTTTTTGCTGTTGGGATCGGCCGTGTCGCCCTGGGCATCCATCGGTCCCCCATACCGATAGGGACAGCCGAACGGGCCGGCCGCGATGCCTTTCGTCAAGTCGAACTCGGTTCCCTCATAATGATCCCGAAAGAGGCTCATCACGTCGCGGACGGACAGTTTATTGTCCGGCTTGATGGAGAAAGGATACGCCCGGGTAAAGCCATCCTCCACCCACGGGGACTTCGGCTGAGAGGGCGCCAGCCGGCTCTGCAATCGCCACACCCGGCGCAGCGAGTAGTACGGATGATTGTACTCGCCTTCGCTCACGGTGCGCAGCCAGTCGAGCAACCCGTCCTCCGGTTTCCACCACCCGTGCTTTTGCGCCACGGCGTGCAGGTTGGTCGAGAAAAGCATGTCCTTGTTGTCCGGGTCCACATCGCGAATGCGAAACTCGTTGGCGGCGACAAACACTTCGCCATCCGGCACCTTCTTTGCCACCCAGAGACCGGACACGCCCTCCGGGCTGGGGGCCATCTCAATGACCCAGCCTTCGTTGGGGTCCGCAACAGGGAGTGTTTCACCCGTGCCGTAATAGCCGTACTGATCAATGAGCTGACCGATCAACTCAACTGCTTCGCGAGCCGTGCGGCAGCGCTCGAGCGCCACGCGACTCAATTCCGAGCTGTAGAAAATGAGTTTTCCCGGCTCCGGTTCCGCCGTCACTTTTGAGCCATCGGTGCACTCGCCGAACATGAGCTGGTGCTCATTCATAATGCCGTAGTTGCCGTCAAAGTATGCGTACGTATGTTCGACTTGCGGAATGAATCCGATGGGGACAGACTGCGGCCGCTTCGGATGCGCATATTGCGGGCCGCGGTCCTCGCCGACAAAGCGTTCCACAACATTCTGGTTGAAGTAGGGACGGTCCCCCAAGGCTACGCCGTCGTAATACACAGCCCGCATCGAGCCGACCGGATGATCCGCCGCAGGCACATAGATCAGCCGTGGGTCGCCCATCTCGCCGTCATCCGTGTGGCCCACAAAAACGGAGCCATCTTCTGTCGCGCCCTTGGTAATCAGGATTGTGGTGCAGGCTTCGGCGGAGACCAGGGCATGCAGGCACAGTACGAGCAATGCAACAAGGACCTTCTTCATCGGCGCCTCCTTTGATGTCGGTGTTTGGCCGTCTGCTGTCCGCCATATTACATACAAGGTGAACAGCATGATCAAGCTCGCGTTTCCCGGCGCAGCGGTTATGATCTCGGTGAGGGAGGACGGTTTTCCGATTGATGCTGGAACAGGAGGGCTCATGAAGAGGATCCGTTGGATGGTGAACGCGCTCTTGACCGCGGGTTTAATCGCAAACGCATGGTCTGGAGAGGATGCCACGCCTGATGTAATACCACCTGACCGCGGACCGTTGTGCCTGCTGACGCAGGCGCAGGTCGAAGTTCACCCGAGGCTGTACTACATGTACAGGCACTTCTCGGAACCCAGGACGCAGGAGAGCTTTGCCCTGGGCGGATGGGCAGCCTTCGAAAGCGGTGAATGGAACGGCCTCAAGTTCGGGCTCACACCTTACACTTCACAGAAGCTTTACGGGGATAAGGATCGGGACGGCGCAAACCTGCTGGCCTCAGGGCAGGAAGGCTACACCGTGCTGGGCGAAGCCTATGTTGAAATGGAGCGATGGCGGAGTTCTTTGAAGTTCTGGCGGCAGACGCTGGACAC
>CAZTYH010000027.1:31015-34849 GCA_964617565.1 uncultured Verrucomicrobiota bacterium | reverse complement strand
GAATAAATGAGGCGTCCACCCGGGCGGACTGCTTTTGCCGCGCGCTCGATCAATTCGCATTGTGTGGCCGCGCAACGATCCACCTGGTCGGGAAGCGTGCGCCACCGGGCATCCGGATTACGTGACCATGTGCCGAGGCCTGAGCAGGGGGCATCCAGCAGCACACCGTCGTATGCATTCTCTTCAGACGCTTCAGGCTCACCGATGTCCGCCGTCTCGATGCAGGTGAAGCGCGTCTTGCGAACGCGTCGCGCGAATTCCTTCAAAATGCCCGGACGAATATCCGTTCCGCGGATCAGTCCGCGATCGCGCGTCAGGTCGGCAAGATGCAGCGATTTTCCGCCCGAGCCCGCGCAGACATCCCACCATGAGCTCCCAGGCCGCGGCGCGCAGAGGAGCCCGACGCACTGGGACGCCAGGTCTTGTATTTCCAGTTCTCCGTGGCGCGCGGCATGAATGGATGAAAGAGCAAAAGGCGTGGCGATGCCGACGGCATTGGGCAATACGGTGTGTCTTTTCATTTCGATCCCGCGCTGCGCGAATTCAGCGAGGCACACTTCTTCATATCCCTGGGCGAGGCGCAGCCACGTGGGCGGACGAACCTGGCACGCTTCTATAAAGGCCTCCGAGTGCGGGCCTTTTTCCTTGTCGGGTGGTATGTAAAGGGCATCCCAAATCCATGCAGGGAGCAGGTCTCTCAAAGAAACGTGTTCTTTATCGTTTCTCCATTCCTTAAACGCCGCCAGCTTTTGCTCGAGTGTTGCCTGTCCCTTCGGCTCGAACTTTTCCGGCGCCATTTCTGCCAGGGCCGCAAGGGCATCCGCGCCGGAGTGGGGTGCGTTGGCATCAAGCAACCAGGCCTGAAGGCATGCAGCAGGGAGATCGCCTTCGCGCATAGGCGCAATCCATCCGAACCACCGGAAATATGAAAACACGAGGTTGGAAATAAAGCGACGGTCGCGCCCTCCAAGCTCCCTGTGATGATGAAGGAAACGTTTCAGTGCGAAATCCGCGGCGTGTCCCTGCTTTACGCGTCCCTCTATATCGCGAACCGCCTGGAGCGCCGTTTCCGCAAGGCGGCGCGCCGCCCGATCATGCATTCGAACTCCGTTAGCCATAGAATGATGATACAAATCCAAGCGATTTCGTGTCCATTCGCGTTTTTCCATCTCAGCTTGATTCTTTCCGCCTTTCTCTATAGTCTGCGGCCTTTGGGCGGATAATGGAGGCATTCGATGGCTAAGGAACTGGCTTTTGCGCTGATTAACCCATACACGATTTCGAAATCAAGAACGGGGGGCGTCATAGGACGCTTTATCTCGAGAACCGGTCTTGAACTTGTTGCGGCGCGCATGTTCGGACCGAGCCAGGAGTTGGCGGACAGGTATGCCGAGCAAATCCGCAGTGACAAGAGAATCCATGATGACATTCGCGGGATTCTTGCCGAATACGTTCAGAAGCAGTATGGCCCTGATCCGAAAAATGGAAAGCCGCGACGCGTGATGATGATGCTGTTTGAGGGCGAAGATGCCGTGAACCGGCTCGAGCGTGTGACAGGAAATATTCGATACACGACTGCATCGGCGGATACCATTCGCGATACCTACGGCGACCTTATACTGGATGAGTCCGGCAAAGTGGGCTATTTCGAACCGGCCGTTTTGATCGCGCCCGCCAAGGAAGCCATAGAGCCAACCTTAAAGCTCTGGGCTGAGTACAGTGACAAGGATGGCGGACTGATTGAAGCGGCGGTGGATATGCCGGAAAAGGGCGAAATCCAGAAGACGCTTGTCTTGATCAAGCCCGACAATTTCCAGTTCCCGAGCGCCCGGCCGGGAAACATCATTGATCTTTTCTCCGGCTCTGGGCTGCGCATCATCGGCGCGAAAGTCTACCGGATGAGCGTTGCGGAAGCGCAGGACTTTTATGGCCCCGTACGACACGCCCTTCGCGAGAAATTGAAAGGGATGGTGGCCGAGCGGGCGGCAAGCGTCCTCGCGCAGGAGTTTGGCTTCCAGATTACCGAGGATGCGCGCGCCAAGCTGGGCGATGTAATGGGGCCGCTCTATGGGGACGACCAGTTTTACCAGATCGTTAAGTTCATGACCGGATGCTGGATTCCGGACTGCAGCGCGGAAGACGCGTCCAAGTGCGGAAAGCACCGAAGCCTTGCGCTTGTTTATGCAGGCGTCAATGCCGTCAACAAGATACGGAACATCCTGGGCCCAACCGATCCCAGCAAAGCGCAGCCCGGTCAGGTGCGGCGTGAATTCGGGCAGGATATCATGGTCAATGCGGCCCACGCATCCGATTCTCCTGAAAACGCCGAGCGCGAGATGAAGATCGTCAAAGTGGAAAAAGACGACATCAAGCCTCTGGTTAAGAAATATTATCCCTGAGATTCAACTTGGGCTGGCTGCAGAACTCCATTCTGAGAGGATACGCATATGACATTTGAATCACTGACGCCCGCACCGGCCGATCCCATTCTCGGCCTGACCGAAGCGTTCAAGAAGGACACGAATCCCCGAAAAGTGAACTTGGGAGTCGGCGTTTACGTGGACGAAAACGGTCAAACGCCCATCCTTGAGACGGTGAAGCAGGCCGAGGCCGCGCTGCAGAAATCTGAAAAAAGCAAATCGTACCTCGGGATTGCCGGCGATGCCTCTTATGGAGATTGTGTCCAGAGATTGCTCTTCGGTGAAAAACATACGGTCCTATCGGATGCCCGAACGAGAACCGCGCATACACCGGGCGGCACGGGCGGGTTGCGCGTCGGAGCCGAGTTCCTTCGTTTGGTCAACGCCGAAGCGAAGGTGTGGGTGAGTGCGCCAACGTGGGCCAACCACCACGGAATATTTTCCGCTGCCGGGTTTCGCACGCACGAGTATCCTTATTACAAGGCAGCTGGAAGAGTCCTTGATTTTGAGGCCATGTGCACGGCGCTGGAGGCTGTGCCGGCAGGCGATATAGTGCTATTGCATGTTTGCTGCCACAATCCTACGGGGGTTGATCCCACGGAGGAACAATGGAGGAAAGTGGCACAGATTGCCGCGGCGCGCGGATGGATTCCCTTCTTCGATTTCGCCTACCAGGGTTTTGGCGCAGGAATCGTGGAAGATCGCGCGGCGCTTCTTCCCTTTGCCGAAGCGGGCATTGACTTCCTTGTGGCAAGCTCGTTCTCCAAGAACTTCGGGCTTTATTGTGAGCGCGTTGGGGCATTAACGGTTGTGGCGAAGGACTCCGCGGCAGCGGAAGCTGCATTGAGCCATGTAAAGGTTGTTGTTCGCAGGATGTATTCCAATCCCCCGGGGCATGGCGGTCGTATCGTGACTCACATTATGAAGGATGCCGCGCTACGGGCTCAATGGGAGAGGGAACTTGCCGTCATGCGGAACCGGATCAATGGCGTGCGCTCGCAGTTTGTTAAGTCGCTCCATGCCCGCAACGTCGCGATGGATTTCAGTTTCATTGAGCATCAACGCGGCATGTTCTCGTTCAGCGGATTGACGGACCACCAGGTAAAATTCCTCAAGGACAGCAAGGCCATTTACATGGTGGGCGGTGGACGCATGAACGTGGCGGGAATGACTCCCTCGAACATGGATTATGTCTGTGATTCGATTGCCGAAGCATTGAAGTTGTAATCGCGTAGAAAGCTTCTCACCATTTTCTTCATCTCCGGGGTTGAAATTCCGGTTACGCATCGGTATATACGGCTCCGGAGGCTTAGCTCAGTTGGCAGAGCAGCAGACTCTTAATCTGCGGGTCGTGGGTTCGAGCCCCACAGCCTCTACCAGTTTAAAGCCCCGGTATCCGAATGGAACCGGGGCT
>CAZTYH010000027.1:28955-30915 GCA_964617565.1 uncultured Verrucomicrobiota bacterium | reverse complement strand
GAGCCCCACAGCCTCTACCAGTTTAAAGCCCCGGTATCCGAATGGAACCGGGGCTTTGATTATGAGAATTCATGATCACAGTCTATGTTATACGCGGAAATGAAACGGCAAAGAGATATGTGGGTATTACGAACGACCTTCCCCGAAGATTACGAGAGCACCGAACAAGGCATACGGCAGGCCGGAGGGCTGTAGGTTCAAATTTCGAGGTGCTTCTGACAGAAACATATATGGATTATCCATCGGCAAGAGATCGCGAAAAGTTTCTGAAGTCTGGTGTTGGCCGGGAATATTTGAATAAACTTTTATGAGGGTCATGGCCCGCCTCCGGCGGGTAAAGCGGCGCCCCCTGTCGGGGGCTTGTGCGCCGCAGGCGCATTCGAGCCCCACAGCCTCTACCAGTTTAAAGCCCCGGTATCCGAATGGAACCGGGGCTATTGATTTCTTGATGCCGGAAGTGTTGGAATGTCGGCGCGCGTGGGATATTATTGAGCTAACTTTTCCGGGCGAGTGGCGGAATTGGCAGACGCGCAGGACTTAGGATCCTGTCCCGCAAGGGGTCCGGGTTCAACTCCCGGCTCGCCCACCATGTCGTTCTTTGCTCGCGCATCTTGCGCGTGAGGGGAAATGGCGTTAGTATCGCAATTGTCATGGCTGAAGAAACACCAGAACCAAATGTCGAAGAGCCAGTCGAAGAACAGTCTGCCGCAAATTCGGGCTCGCTGAATGTCAAACGTCTCGTGATGCTCATCGGCGGCATTCTCATCGTTCTCCTGATTCTTGGAGGGGTTGGGTTTTTTCTGTTAATGCCGAAAACCCAACCGGCAAAACCGGTTGATGAAAAACAGACAGTCGTGGATCGCATTGGCCCTCGCAGTATCATGGAGGGCGTCAGCAAGTTGCAGAATATTTATAAAGAACGCACGGGCCGGTTTTGCCATAGCATTCAAGAGCTCTGGGACGGCTATGAGACCGAGCCGAAAGGAATTACGGCACCGCTTGCGCAGGTTCTTAAAGAAGAAATTGATGGAACCAACCTTTTCGTTCGGACCATCCCAAACGGCTTTGAGATCGCGTTGAGGCAGGACCCGACACGCTGGCTTGTATACTCTCAGTCTGGTGCCGCGCAGCCCAAGGTCAGCACACAGGAGACGGATGGCCCGCCGCCGTTCGGGCTTGTCGGAACGGCGGCGCCTTCGGCAGACGTGAAGGTGCAGGAACTGGTCGAGTTCAAAGACCCCCTTGGTTTCTTCGCCATCATGCTGCCCGGCGGTTTTGAGCTGGATGATGGATCGAAAGGCCAGACCGCACGCATTACTTTCTCTTATGACAGCGGTGTTCGCATGACGATCAAGGCGATGGAGGTAAGCCGCGAATGGGATCCGGTTGGCGAACTCGCGGTAAAAGCCGACCAGATTCATAAGCGAATCGTTCCAGCCTTTGCAGAATTTGATCTTGCGGTAACCAACCTGCTGACGGTGGAAGGCGCAACCGGATATGAGATGGGCCTTGTCGGACGCGAGAGCAAGACGGGTGTATTGACACACAGTTTCGTGTTCGGCGGCGAGAAGACAACGCTTTCAATTGCCCTTATCTGTTCCGCTCCTGATGGTGCGACACTCTACGAAGCCATTGTCAGCGCGGTAAGAGATACATTCAGTGTTGATGAAGGGCCGACAGCTCTCGCTAAAAAAAGCGCCAGGAAACCCCGGGAAGCGGAGGAGAAAAAGGAGGCAGAGCCTGAAAAGCCTGCCTTGACGCCCGAGCAAATTGCGCAGTGGAATGAGGCAAAAACGCTCCTAAAGACCAGCGGTATTATGCGGAGTGGCGACGCCTACGTGGCGTTGGTGAACGATCGGCTTCTCCATGTGAATGAGACCATCACCGTTTCCATCAAGAATAAACCGTTTAAATTCATGGTGACTTCCATCACGGTGGACCAGGTGGATTTCGAGCCGGT
>CAZTYH010000027.1:3166-28855 GCA_964617565.1 uncultured Verrucomicrobiota bacterium | reverse complement strand
TGGGGTGTGCAGACCGCGCCGTAAGCCCGTGCAATTTCCTGCGAGTCGTCGCGAACATAAGGGAAGGGGAAATGCTTCTCCGCCGCACGTTTTTTCATAGGCTCTATTCCATCATCCGGATAATTCACCACGTCATTAGGGTTGATCGCAATGAATGCCACCCCCTTGGGTTGGAATTCCCGCGCGAGCCTTATGAAACGATCCTCGTAAGCCTGGGCATATGGACAATGATTGCAGGTGAACGAAATCACCACGAGTTGCGCTTCGCTGAACGAATCGAGCGAGTAGGCTTCTCCATCGGTCCCTGGTAGATCATGGAAGTCCGGTGCCGGGCTTCCTATCGGCAATGTTTCTGGTCCACTTTGAGTGATCAAAACCATGCTTAACTCCTCATGCTTATTTAATAGAATACATCTTGTCCGGCGATCTTCAACCGCCGGGCTTTTTTTGCCATCTTCTTGCTTGAAGTGCCGGGAAATGCGTGCATTATATCCCGACGTTAAAGCGAGCGTAGCTCAGTGGTAGAGCGTCACCTTGCCAAGGTGAGGGTCGAGGGTTCAAATCCCTTCGCTCGCTCCATTTTTTTGTCTGACGAATAGGGCGTGAGCAGGTCATAATTCCAGAATTGTGAGATTCTTGCATGGAATCGTTGAATCACGGTTCGTTGGGTCGGGGGCAAAAGTATCTGATTGTTCTGCTTGTCGCATGCTGGATCCTTGCCGGGCTTTTCGGACATGAGCCATGGCGGCAAGACGAAGCGTACACATTCGGCATGCTTGTTCACATCATCGAGACGGGCGATTGGGTTGTGCCCACGCTGGCGGGCGAGCCATTCATGGAAAAACCACCGTTTTTCTTCTACACCGCCGTTCTTTTCGGAAAGCTGTTTTCTCCGCCCTTAACTCTGCCTGACGCTGTGCGTCTTTCCGCGGGCTTTTTCACGGCTCTATCGGCTCTTTTTCTTTTCCTTGCGGCGAGAAGATGGTTCGGATCAGCGCGTGCATGGTTTGCGCCCCTGGCCCTGATCTCTTCTCCTCTGCTGGCGAAGTACGCACACCTCACTATTACCGACAATGCTTTGCTGTCGGCGTTTTGCCTTATGCTCTATTCATGGTCGCTCTTCCCGGCCAAACCCCTATGGGCCGGTGTGGCCGGCGGCACCGCGATCGGCATGGGGCTCATGACAAAAGGCCTTATCGGGCCCGGTATTATGGCGGTTACAACATTGCTGCTTCCCGGGTTATTTCGATCATGGCGTGGGAAGCAGATATGGGCCTATATGCTGGTTGTTGCATGTGCGGCGCTTCCCTGGTTGCTGATCTGGCCGGTCGCTCTGTATCTGCGCTCTCCTGAATTGTTCATGCAGTGGTTCTGGGACAACAATTTTGGACGCTTTTTCGGGACCCACTATGATCCCAGGAAAACGTGGTTCCAATTTAACTACCTCGAATTCATTTTTCTGCTGGGCGCTCCGCCCACCTCCTATTTTGCCGCGTGGGGACTATGGAAGGACCGTCGCGAACTTCGCGGGTTTGTGGGGTGGGGGATTCCGCTATTGTGTTTCGGCGTTTGTCTTCTTGTTCTGGGCACGGCGTCAAATATGCGAGACCTCTACGGATTGCCCATGCTGGCGCCGCTTTCCATATCCGCAGTTCTTGCAGGTGCACACATATCGGAGAAATGGGCAAAAGGACTCAACCGGTTCTTTTCAGGTTTCTTCGGTCTTGCGGGATTTGCCATCTGGTTGGGATGGTTTGTGATGGTCACCGGTTGGCCGGCGATGCTTGCACAACGATTCTATGATCCTGCGCCGGAATACGTTCCCGGCGTGATGGCCGTGGCGTTGACGGGAGGAATTCTCGTGTCGCTTTTGTGGTTCGCTGTGCAAAGACTCTTCGACCAGCGTATCGGCCGGAATGTCCTGCTTCACTGGGCGGCAGGTCTGACCCTCTGCTGGGGGCTTCTTAATACTTTGTGGATGCCGTGGACAGATGCCTGGCGCAATTACCGATATATGTTGATGGACCTGAAACCGCACCTTCCAGAAGCCGGAATGCCGATTGAGCGGGTTCGCATAGGAGAACCGTTGAGGGCCTTGTTCCACTACTACGCAGGAGTTCAAACTACAGACGCGGGCTCTCCCACCAACGCGACAGCTTCGTGGCTGCTCATGGAATATAAGGAAGAGAAAGACGCGTCGGAACTGGGCGATTCCTGGGATTTGGTATGGGAAGGGCGACACACGGAAAACCGACGGGAAGTATACAGGCTTTACAAGCGTGTGGTTGAATAGCCCCGTATTTGTTTTCTTCACCGATTGTTATTTCGGCTCTTGCGTGATACACATCTCGCGTGATTGCCCCCAGAACATTGAACGACGCAAACACCGGGTCGGACCTGGTGGATTTAACGGACCGTTTCTTCCGTCCGGGTGGTATTCTCCAAACTGCCTGTGCGAATGAGCCGTTTCCGTATGAGCCGCGGCCGCAGCAGGCGGATATGGCAAAAGCCGTGGCACAGGCGATCGAAGCCCCGACCCACCTGGCGGTCGAGGCGGGCACCGGCGTTGGAAAGAGTTTCGCTTACCTCGTTCCTCTTATTATTGCTGCGGTGCAGAAACAAATTCAGGTCGTTGCGTCCACCTATACCATCGCCTTGCAGGAGCAATTGATCAGGAAGGATATCCCTTTTCTCCAGCAGCACATCGGGTTTCCCTTCCGGGCGGTCCTGGTGAAAGGTCGGTCGAACTACCTTTGCCTGCGTCGCCTCGCGCGCGCCCGGCGGCTCGGGCCCGAGTTGTTCCGCGACAAGGTGCGCGATGAACTCGAGCAGATTCGGGCATGGGCCGATCATACGGCGGACGGCAGCCTGCAGTCCATGGACCACCAGCCCTCGCCGGAAGTCTGGAGCAGCGTGTGCGCGGAGCAAGGAAACTGTCTCGGGCGAAAGTGTCCGGAATACGGGCGCTGTTTTCTCATGAAGGCTCGCGCGGATGTGCGCACGGCGCACTTGCTGGTGGTGAATCATCACCTGCTTTTTTCCGAGCTCGCACTTCGCACAAAAGGCGCCGCTTTTCTTCCTCCGTACCGCCTCGCTGTACTCGATGAAGCTCACATGATCGAGGGCGTGGCGTCCGAACATATGGGCCTCCGTCTTTCTCACTATGCATTCGAACATTGGCTTCGCAGGCTCTTTACGCCGGATACCGGCAAGGGGCTGCTCGCGGTCGTGCGGGAGGGGCAGGCGGCCCATGTCGTGACCGAACTCTGGTCGGAGGTCGAGAAGCTCTATGCTTCGGTGCGGCGTTGGGCGGATCTTTCGGAGGATCGTAGTCAGAAGGTGGTGGTTGAGCCGTTGCAGGTCGAGACGCGTGTTGCGGAACTGATCGCACAGCTCACGACAGATCTGCGTCGCATTACGGAGAACACGAAAGACGAGGACGTGCGCGCGGAGTTGAAGTCTGCGCGCAATACCGGGGCGGGGTTGAAGGACGAACTGGAAGCGTTTCTCAGCCAATCGCTTCATGATCAGGTGTATTGGATCGAGCGCGAAGGACGTCGGCGCCAGCAAACCGTATTCTATTCGGCCCCCATCGAGGTGGCGCCCATTCTTGAGAAGACGCTCTTCGCGGAGATAGACAGCGTGATCATGACCAGCGCGACGCTCGCGGTCGGTGATTCGCTCGACTACTTCATTCATCGCGTCGGTGCGGATGAATGCGAAACCTCAAGGCTCGGATCGCCATTTAACTATGAACGCCAGATGCGCATTTACATTCCCAGGGGATTGCCGGATCCAACGGACTCGGCGAATTACGCGCCGGCGGCCGCGAAAGCCATCCTGCATTTTACGCAAAAGAGCAGGGGCAACGCGTTTGTGCTTTTCACCAGCGCGCATCTCATGAGGACGGTTGGAGGGCTGGTGGCGGAAGAGTTCAACGATTTTGACTTGGAATTGCTGGTTCAAGGGGAGGGCCTGCCGAAGCACAAGATGCTCGAACGTTTCCGCGAAGGCGGAGGCTATGTCCTTTTTGGATTGGACAGCTTCTGGATGGGCGTGGACGTGCGGGGTTCGGCGTTGAGCAACGTGATCATCACCCGGCTGCCGTTTGCGGTGCCGGATCAGCCGCTCACGCAGGCGCGCATGGACCGGATACGTGAGCGGGGCGGAGATCCGTTTCGGGATTACTCGCTGCCGGAAGCCATCCTGAAGTTCAGGCAAGGCGTAGGGCGGCTTATCAGAACGGCAACCGACGAGGGCATGGTCGTGGTGCTCGACAACCGGATCATCAGCAAATGGTATGGCAAGCTATTCCTTCGCTCGATCCCCGAGTGTCCCGTTGAGGTGGTCGAGTTGCCGGAGAAATAAAGGGGTTGCGGAGAGGGCTCTTTACTGTTTTCTCCCGGCGGTGGGTTTGCTATACGTCATTTTTACCGACTAATTGAAATTGGAGGAAAAGAGAATGTCCACGCTGGGAATCGAAGAGATAATGGGCATATTGCCGCATCGCTATCCGATGCTGCTTGTGGATCGGATCATAGAGTGCGATTGGGAAAAACGCATCGTCGGGATCAAGAACCTGACGATGAACGAACAGATCTTCCAAGGGCATTTTCCCGGCCATCCTGTTATGCCCGGCGTACTCGCGATCGAGGCCATGGCCCAGACCGGCGGCGTTCTGCTGAGCCGGGTGCTCAAGCAGGAGGGGAAGATTGCGTATTTCCTGTCCATTGACAACGCGCGGTTCCGCAAGGTGATGCAGCCAGGCGACCAGATGCGGATCGAGGTCGAGATCACGAAGATCCGTCTCGGTATGTCCAAGGTGCACGGCAAAGTTCTGGTGGACGGCGAGATCGCGGCGGAGGCCGACCTGATGTTCGCCTATCGCAGTGAAGGTTGAGAGAATCATTTATGGCAAACATTCATCCAACGGCCATCGTCGAGCCCGGCGCAAAGATCGCCGCCGATGTAGAGATCGGGCCCTACAGCATTATCGGTTCACAGGTCAGTATAGGCGCGGGGACGTGCGTGATGGGCCACGTGGTCCTGGCCGGCGCGACCTCCATCGGCAGCCAATGCCGGATATTTCCTTTTGCAAGCATTGGCCAGCAGACTCAGGATCTGAAATACAAGGGCGGAACGCCGCGCGTGGAGATCGGGGATCGCAACACGTTCCGCGAATTTGTAACGGTGAACGCGGCAACGAATGACGGCGACGCAACGCGGATCGGGTCTGATTGCCACATCATGGCGTACGCGCATATCGCGCACGATTGCGTGGTGGGGGATGGGGTGATCATGGCGAACTGCGCAACGCTGGCCGGGCACGTCATCGTCGAAGACCGGGCCACCATCGGCGGCTTGAGCGGGGTCCATCAATTTGTGCGCATCGGAGCCATGAGCTTCATCGGTGGCTGTTCCAAGGTGACGCAGGACGTGCCTCCCTATATGATTGCAGATGGAAATCCGATTTCCATTCATGGCCTTAACAGCGTGGGTCTGAAGCGACGAGGATTGGATGAGAGGGCACAAACGCTTCTTAAAGCCGCCTTCAAATTGCTCTACCGGGAAAGTTTGACCACACGGCAGGCGGTGGAGCGGATTGAATCGGAGGTCGAAAAAGTTCCGGAAGTGGTGTATTTGACTGATTTCGTGAAGTCATCCACGAGAGGAATCGTCCGGTGAAGATCTGTGGCGTCAGGAAGAGAGCCTTGTTGCTGCTGCTCACGGCAAGCCTGTTGGCCGCTGTTCGCGTGGGGATGTGTGAGGAACTTTCGGGAACCTACGTCAACTTCAGTTTCGATCAGGCTGATATTCGCCTTCTCGCCAAGCTGGTTGGGGAAATGACCGGCCGCCGCCTTGTTATTGATGATCAGGTCAGCGGAAAAGTGACGGTGGTGACGCCGCCGCGGATTCCGGTAGAAGAAGTTTTTCCCCTTTTCCTTTCCATCCTGGAGGCCAGCGGGTTCTCCGTGGTTGAAAAAGAAGGGGTAAGCCACGTCGTTCCTCTGCCGGAGAAAGCCGTGGAGTCCGGTCGCATTCTGGGTCCGGGTGATGAAACGAAAGTGGAAGGTCTTATCACCAAGGTGCTGCGCCTTGAGCATATCAGTGCGATGGATCTCAAGAAGACGCTTGAACCCATGGTGCGAGGCGGAAAAGCGGGTGCACTGGAAGCCTTCGGCCCGACCAATCACCTGATTATTACAGACACGGCGGAAAGCGTGCGCCGTATTGAGCGGATCATCTCGGAGATGGACAAACCGGGCGCGGCGCGCATTGTCGAATTCATTCGTCTCGATCACGCATCGCCCGAGGATGTCGCGGCGCAATTGCTGGCCGCAATGCGCGGAGGAGATACTTCCGCACGAGCTGTAGGCCGCCACATGGACCGTCTTGCCGGCGGGACCGGCGGAGTTCCCGTGGATATCGTCATTGTTCCCGCGCCCCAGGCCAAGGGCCTCGTCATACTTGGAACCACGGTGCAGCTTGGAGAAGTCCGGCGCGTGGTGGAAATGATGGACGTGTCCAGCGAATCCGGCTACGGCCGCTTGAACGCCATTTTTCTTAAATACCTGCCGGCCGAAGAGGCCGCGAAGAGTCTCAACGGACTTCTCGCAAAGACCGCGGAAAAAGATCAACGCGCACGAATTGCCATCGAAGCAAACACGCCGAACAACGCCCTGCTGGTGGATGCGTCGCCGGGCGATTTCGATTATGTGAAAGCGCTTGTGAACCAGCTCGACCAGGTGCCGCAGCAGGTCATGGTGGAAATCCTGATCGCGGAAGTTGCGATGGGCAAGAACCTGGATCTCGGTGTCGAATGGTCAACCATCGAAATCCCTACGGAAGGAAAAACGACGGCCATCGGCCGATCGCGTCCGGGCGAAACAGACGACATCATGGAACTGGTCACGAAGAATGTGTTTCCCCAGGGCTTGTCCATTGGCGTGGCGAGAGGCACATATCTTGACGCAAACGGGATTCTTCAGCCTCGCATCCCTGTCCTGCTGCGCGCACTGGCACAAAACCGGGACGTCAACATTCTCGCGGGAATTCCCTTGCGGGCGCAGAACAACACGGAAGCAAGCGTGAGCGTCGTGGAGAATATCCCCATTCTTCGTTCTACGATCGAAGGCGGCTCCGGGACCGCGCGTGACGTGATACAGAACATTGACCGCGTGGATGTGGGCATCAAGCTCCGGTTCACGCCGCATGTGAATCCGGATCGCGAAGTGACCATGCAGTTGAATCCGAGCATCGAGGCCATCGTGGACGAGGGACCGTCCGGAACGCAGTTTGCGCCGAGCATCGCGAAGAGGGAAGTGTCCACCACGGTGACCTTGCCGGACCGCGCCACGATCATTATCAGCGGATTGATCAGGGAAGACCGCGTAAAGGTCGTGCGAAAGGTTCCCTTGCTTGGCGATATCCCCTTGCTTGGCTGGCTTTTCCGGAGCACTTCGGATAACCGGCAGCGAACCAATCTGCTGATCTTCGTCACGCCGCATATCGTGACGGAGGAGTACGAAACGGTGGAAGTGGATCAGGCATTGCTTCGACGGTCCGGCATAGGGCTTCCCTCCACGAACGGCACGTTCGAAGCGGAACAGAAGAAGTAAATCATGGCGCTGGGAGAAATCCTCGTTCGGCAGGGCAAAGTCACCAGGGAGCAGATGAATGTGATGCTCTCTCGTGTGGCGGACTCCTCTGACGCGCACGCGTTGGGGGAGGCGCTGGTGGCGGAAGGATTGATCAGGGATTCCGACTTCGTCGAGGCGTTGGCGCTGGACTATGGTTGCGATGCCGTCGCGGAGGTTTCCGACGAATGGCTTGACCCCGGGTTGATTACTGCGCTCCCGGTAGAATGGGCCAGGAGCCGCTGCATGTTGCCGATTCGCTGGAAGGAGGGGCCGGCGGTTCTTGCGGCCGATCCCGCACGCGTGCACGATCTCGATTATGTTTCCCTGTTGCTGCAGAAAGATGTCGCGTTCGTGTTGGCGCCGAAGAACGAAATCGCAAAGGCCATCGAACGCTGTTACTACCGGCAAACAGACACCGCGCGTGACGTGCTGTCGAGCATGGCGGACGGGTCGGCGGATCTGCGCGATGCGAAACCGGGAAGTGACGACCTTTTGCGCCGGGCGGACCAGGCACCGGTTACCCAGCTCGTAAATGCGATCCTGCTCGAAGCGCTCAAGGCGGACGCTTCCGACGTGCATGTCGAACCTTTTGAGAAGGATCTCCGGGTGAGATACCGCATTGACGGCTTGCTGTATGAACAAACTTCACCGCCGAAACATCTCCAGGCGGCGCTGGTGTCGCGATTGAAGGTGATGGCGCATCTGGATATTGCGGAGCGGCGGTTGCCCCAGGACGGAACGGCTCGGGTCAGGGTGGGGGAGCGCGAAGTTGACATACGCGTTTCAACCGTGCCGGTAGCCGAAGGCGAGCGCGTCGTGCTCCGCCTGCTCAACCGGGAATCGGCACTGCTGCCGCTGGGTGACCTGGGCATGCCGGCCGATGTCCTGACACATTTCCGAAACGTGATCGGGGAGCCCAACGGCATCATCCTCGTCACGGGCCCGACCGGCAGCGGAAAAACAACAACCCTTTACGCCGCGCTCCGGGAACTCGATACGGCTCACATTAATGTGCTCACCGTCGAAGATCCCATCGAATACCAGGTTCCAGGCATTGGACAGATCCAGGTGAAGCCGAAAATCGGACTGACTTTCGCGGCAGGATTGCGCCACATCCTGCGCCAGGATCCGGATGTGATTCTCGTTGGGGAAACGCGCGACCTTGAAACGGCGGAGATTGCGGTGCGCGCTTCACTGACGGGTCATCTTGTTTTTACCACCGTACATACGAACGATGCCGTGGGCGCGGCGGTAAGACTCATTGATCTCGGCATCGCGCCATACCTGCTTTCTGCTGCTCTGAAAGCATGCCTCGCGCAGCGATTGATACGAAAACTATGTCCCGTCTGCAAAAAGCCTTCCAGGATTTCCGATGAGGAGCTGCGTGCTCTCGGTGATTCCGCGCGCGGCTTACGTCGGGATGGTGCAATGAGTCCGACGGGTTGTCCGCAATGTCTTGGCGGATATCGCGGACGGACAGGATTGTATGAATTTCTTCCGATGAGCGACGCCGTTGCCGAATGCATACGAAAGGGCGGCGGACCGCACGAACTGCGAGCCACGGCAACCAATCAGGGCATGCGCACGTTACTTGATGATGGAGTCGCGAAAGTGTCGGCCGGCCAGACAAGCATTTCCGAAATACTCCGCGCGGCGGGACGGAGCTGACCTGGTGTGACACGATGAGGACCTTCGAATACAGGGGTTACGACGCGAATGGCCGGTCTTGTCGTGGGCTGGTCGAGGGGCATGATCTCAAGGACGCTAGGGAACGGCTTGCAACCCGTGACGTGTTTCCGGAAGAATTACATCCTGCGGGCGACCAGCTTGTCCGGCGTTTCTCGAAGCGAGGGGCTCCTTTCGGAATCGAAGTGCGGGCTATGCTTTTCCGCGAGCTCTCGGCTCTTTTAATGGCGGGCCTTCCGCTCGCTGCCGCTATGCAGGTTTTGATTGATGCTCCCGAAATCGGTGATGCGCGGCAACACCTGGCGGGCATTCGCGACCGGATACGCGATGGGGCCTCCCTGGCGCGCGCATTGGAAGACGGACATCCGGGAGTTGCGGCGTTCGAGATCGCCGTGGTCGAGGCTGGAGAACGGGCCGGCACGCTTGACGTGGTACTCGAAAGGCTGGCCGGATTCCTGGAAGAGCAGGCACGACTTCGCGACCGGGTTGTCAGCGCGCTCGTGTATCCCTCCATCGTTGTTGCTGCGGCCATTATCATCGGAGCCGTTACCCTTGGGATACTGATTCCCCGTATCGGCGTGATGCTCGCCTCTGCCAACATTCCCCTCCCGACGCTCACGTTGGTGGTGATAGGCAGTGCCCGTGTTTTTCCGTTTGTGATGATGGCCTTGATCGCTGCAGCGCTGATCGTTTTCGGAGTGGCAAAAGCGAACCAGGGCTTCCGTGAATCGCTTCGACGCAAGGGGGCTTCCCTGGTCCCGCGGATACCGGTCATCGCCGTAGCTCAGGAATCATTGATCAGGTTGCGTTTCGCCCGGACCCTGGCGATGCTCGTTCGAGGCGGCGTGGGAATGGTGGAGGCGGTAACGCTTGCCGGACGAGCCACGGGAAATCAAGTCGTTGCCGCGCGCGCGGCAGAAGTAAGCGAGACCGTCAAGCATGGCGCGAACCTGGCTGACGCGCTCAGGGCAGCGCCCGTGCTTGGCGAATCATTGCCGGGCTGGATACAGGCCGGTGAAGCAAGTGGACGCCTGCCCGAGCTGCTGGACAGCGCCGCCGGCCGTTTCCAGCAGCAATGGGAACGGCGTGTCACGCGCGCGCTCAGCGTGGCCGAACCGTTATTGATCCTTCTCGTAAGTGCTTTTGTACTCCTCATCGCGCTCGCCATCCTCATGCCTATCCTGAGCCTGAACCAGGCTTTACAATGAAGTAGTTCTCCATCATGGCCTGAAAATAAGGCTTTTGGCCATTGACCATAATATTCGGAATTCGTTAGGCTCCACGCGATTTTAACCGGGGGTTTATAATCTCCCAACTTGGAGGTGCGTTGTGACAATGAGCCTGATGAATGAGCTTTTCGGACGTTCCCCGTTCGGTCCTCTGCTGGAGCATACCAAGAAGGTGCAGGAATGTGTGAAACTGGTAAAGCCGCTCCTTGAAGCCTGTGTAAAAAACGACCGGGATGAAATCCATCGCCTGCAGGATGCCGTATCCAAATTGGAATACGAGGCGGATGTCATTAAGCATGAAATTCGCGAACACCTGCCCCGCCGCTATTTCCTGCCCGTTGACAGGGATGATCTTTATCACTTTCTGCATTGCCAGGATGAGATCGCAGATTACGTTCAGGACTTTGCCGTCGTGCTTCTGATCCGCAACACGGAGATTCATCCGAAGCTCGTGGAGCCATTCCGCTCCTTCTTAAACCAGGTATTGAGCGTGGGCGATCTCCTGCTGGCCGCCGCGCAGGATATAGATAATCTCGCTGAAGCTGCTTTCAGTGGCGTCGAAGCGGAACAGGTGTTGAAGCGCGTCGCCGGATTGAATGAAGGGGAGTGGAAGGCTGACCGGATGCAGCGTACTTTATGCCGGGAGATCTACCGCATTGAAAAGGAACTCGATCCCATCACCATTCTCTTCTACGAAAAGATGATCCACGCGCTGAGCGGCATAGCAAACTCGGCGGAGAACACCGGCGACGTGCTGCGGCAGATGATCGTCAAGAGATAAGGGTTGTTGACTCATGGAGCTTTACATCATCGGTTGCACGGTATTGCTGGGTCTCTACCTCGCGTGGACGATCGGGGCAAACGATTTCGCGAATTCGATGAGCGATGCGGTGGGTTCCGGTGCGCTTTCCATTCGCGGTGCAGTGATTATGGGCGCCCTATGCGAGTTTGCCGGATCAACGCTGGTGGGCAGTAGCGTGACCGACACCGTGCGCCGGGGCATTGTAAGCCCGCATCATTTTGTGGACACGCCGGAGATGCTGGCGCTTGGGATGATATCCGCCCTGCTTGCAACCGCGATTTGGCTTCACGTGGCAACGTGGATCGGTATGCCGGTCTCCACGACGCATTCCATTGTCGGCGCGATTGCCGGGTTCGGCATGGTGGCTGCGGGATTGTCTTGCGTTGAGTGGAGCAAATTCGGCGGCATCGTATTGAGCTGGCTCATATCGCCCGTAGCTGGAGCCGCTCTCGGATTCCTCCTCTTCAAGAGCATCAGCATCCTGATCCTGAGGCGGGAGCGGCCCTTGCGCGCCGCGATATTGTTCGCGCCTTTTTTCGTTTTTCTAACCGTGTTTATTGTGGCGATGTCCACTCTCTTCAAGGGATTGGACCACATGCTGCATAAACACAACATCATTTTAACCGGCGGACGGGCTCTCCTCATTTCCGTCGGCGCCGCAATAGTCTGCACGGTCATTGCCCGCGTAATCATCCAGCGGTATGTGGTTGGAAGAGACCGCCTTCCGCTGGCCGATCAACTGCGACTTGTAGAGGGTATATTCACACCGCTCGTAATCATCACCTCCTGCAGTGTCGCATTTGCCCATGGGGCCAATGACGTGGCGAACGCAATTGGACCTGTCGCGGCCGTGCTGGACATTGTCCGCTCCGGAACGGTGAAGATGCGCGTGTTTGTGCCTTTCTGGGTGCTTGCCATGGGCGGTTTCGGCATCGTGCTCGGCCTGGCCACATCGGGTCATCGCGTGATGAAAACGCTGGGAACGAAAATCACGCAACTCACCCCTTCGCGTGGAACCGCGGCCGATCTTGCAACGGTCGCCACGGTGTTGGTGTGTACTCGGCTGAAAATGCCGGTCTCCACCACGCATACCATCGTCGGTGCGATCATCGGCGTAGGATTCGCGCGCGGGTTGGGCGCCGTGAACAAGCGGGTGACGCGTGATATCTTCGGGTCATGGTTGATTACCGTTCCTGCGGCCGGCCTGCTGACCGTGGTCTTATTCCTCATTGCCCGTGCCGCCGGGTTGGGTGGGTTGATTCTGGAAGCCATGCCGAACCCGTAGAGGAGCTTCCAGGTTTATCTCTTTATCGAACTGAACGCCTCCAAGGCTCGATCCCGTGCTTGCTCGTGTTCCACGATGGGGAAGGGGTATGTTTTACCGAGCCGGACCCCGGCCTCCTCAAGAACAAGCGGCGCCGCATCCCATGGAGAATGAATCCACTTGGCAGGCATTTTCGCCAATTCAGGCAACCAGTGGCGCACGTAGCTCCCATCCGGGTCATACCGTTGCCCCTGCAGCACGGGATTGAATATGCGGAAGTACGGCGCTGCATCAGCACCGCATCCTGCCGTCCATTGCCAACCCAGCGTGTTGTTTGCAAGATCGGCGTCCACAAGCGTATCCCAAAACCATGCGGCACCCGACTGCCAGGGAATCAGCAAATGTTTAACGAGAAACGAAGCGACAGCCATGCGCGCCCTGTTATGCATCCATCCGGTTTCCCACAGCTCGCGCATACCGGCATCCACTAGCGGATATCCCGTCATTCCTTGTTGCCAGGCGCGCAGGTTGTCAGGGTCTTCAGCCCAAGGGAATGATTCAAAAGCCGGTCGTAAAGGATGAAAAGGCGTTTTCGGGAAGTGATGAAGAATGTGATAGGCGAACTCACGCCATCCGAGCTCACGAACAAAGGCTTCAGCCGCTTTCCCATGATTTCTTACCGCGTGCAGAATCTGGCGGGGGCCGATCTCGCCGAAATGCAGATGAGGGGAGAGTCGCGAGGTGCCGTCCTGGCCAAGCGCATCGCGCTCCCGGGCATAAACGCCAACCATGTTCGATGCGAATTTCTTCAGACGCTTGATGGCACCCGCCTCCCCGGGGCGCCATGCGTTACGCAGTCCGGTCGCCCAGTCGTATTTGGGTAGCAGGTTCAAGTCGTCAACGCGAAGCGTTGGTGGCCATGCTTTTGGAGGCGGCACCGATCGTGGGGCGGGGACGGGTTTCTCCTGGGAGAGTTGTTCGAGGCATTGACGCCAGAAAGGTGTGAAAACCTGGAAGGGGTTTCCACTGCGATTGGAGACTTCCCACGGCTCCAGGAGAAGCGAGGCATTGAAGGTCCGCGTTTCGACCTGCAGCAATTGAAGCTTCTCCTCAATTTCCAGATCACGGGTGCGTGCCTCCGGCTCGTACAGCCGGTTAAAGTAAACGGATGACGCTCCTGTTTCACGAACGAGGTTCATTAACTCCTGGGCCCAGTCTCCTCTCCGAATGATCAAACTCGATCCCATGGATTCGAGACGACTCCGGAGGCTCTCGAGAGAATAATGCAGCCACCACCGCGCCGCCGCGCCCGGGGTTGCGTAACTTCCCGCATCCGGCGACCAGATGAAAACCGGAATCACGGCGCCGTACTCCCGCGTGGCGGAAAGAAGGGCCGGGTTATCGTGCAGCCTGAAATCACGGCGCAACCAGTAAATCGCCGGAGAGGATGAGGCGCTTCTTGATATGGCGGTCATGCGCGCTCGGTGATGAAAAGCATCATGCTCCACCGTCCAGCAAATCCCGCACCGCCTTGGTCAGGTCCGAAGGTGAAAAAGGCTTGGGCAGAAAGCGGTAAGGACCGACCGATTTAAAACGATCCCCCGCCGATTCGAGATTGTATCCGCTTGTCAGAATCACTTTCATTTCCGGGTTTTCTTTCAAAAGGCGATCCGCCAATTCGCTCCCGGTCAATCCGCCCGGCATGATGACATCCGCCAGGAGGACATCCACCGCGCCGTGATGCTTTTTCCAGACCTCCAACCCTTCCGTGCCGGAAGAAGCTTCGAGAACCCGGTATCCGTATTGCGAAAGAATACCCGCCGCAAGCGCACGAACGGACTTCTCATCTTCCACAACAAGGATCGTTTCCGTTCCTCCGCGTATGTCGCTCCGGTGAACCTTCTCCGTGCGGGGACGTCCAACTCCCGAATGGATAGGAAGATAAATGCTGAAAGTAGCGCCCTTGTTCGGCTCGCTATCCACCTCAATCCACCCATTATGTTGTTTGATTATGCCATAAGCCGTAGCGAGCCCGAGCCCGCTCCCGTGTCCGGCTTCCTTCGTTGTAAAGAAAGGCTCGAATATCTGCGCCTTGATGTCTTCCGTCATGCCGCAGCCGCTGTCGGCGATTTTCAGCTTCACAAAGCGGCCGGCGCGGGCTTCCGGATTATCTTTTACGTGCGTCAGGCTCAATTCCTCGACAGAAGTTGTAATACCAATACGCCCGCCGTGGGGCATGGCGTCGCGCGCGTTGATCACCATGTTGATCACCACCTGCTCAAGCATGGTCTGGTCCGCGTAAATAGTGGGTATCGTATCAGAACAATCAATCTGGAGGCGGATATCTTCGCGTATCAAGCGGTTCAGCATGTCATTGAGTCCGCGCAAAACATCGTTCAGGCTGATCACGCGCGGCTGGATAACCTGTTTACGTCCGAAGGCGAGAAGGTGCCGGGTCAGTTGGGATGCCCGGTCCGCCGCTCTTGCGATTTCCCGAACCTGGTTCGCTGCATCTTCAGAAAGGCTGTTGTCCACCAGCAACATACTGGAATAGCCGAGTACTGCGGTGAGGATGTTGTTGAAGTCATGCGCAATTCCACCCGCCAGGCGCCCAACAGCCTCCATTTTCTGAAGGTGTCGCATCTGCGTCTCAAGATTCAGGCGCTCCGTGATGTCCACCCCATAGGCATGAACGGTTTGAGAATCCATAATGGGGAAAAACGACCAGCTCAAGGTGGATTTTCCAACAGGAACTTCGACACGGGCCCGAGTATGTCCCGTCCCGAGAGCATCTCGAACAATGTCGGTCACATGCGGGGGGAGTATTTCACGCGGGTCATCTTTGCCGAGGGAAAGAGTCATTTCGCGCGCCGCCCGGTTGTAGTAGGTGAGGCTGCCGTCGGCGGCGAACTCAAGCACCGCATTGGGGTTGAATTGAGGAAACGCGGCCAGTTTTCGTATGGCTTCTTCCGCCTGTTTCCTCTCTGTAATATCGCGGATACATTCGATGGCTCCGACGATATTGCCCTCCGTATCATACAACGGGGTGGCCGTAACCCAGACATAAATGCCTTTTTGGCGAATGGCGGGGAGGAAGACCTCGGCAATCAGTGTGTCGCCGGACCGTTCGATATACTTGTATTCCCGTTCCATCTCCTCGTTCGGTTTCAGGATCAGATCCACGAGGATTGGTCGTCGCATTCCGTAAAAGGGAACCGAATATTCGTATTCGCCCTTTCCGATAATTTCCGATGCAGGAATACCGGTCAGACCTTCGATGGCGCGATTCCAGGCGATGATCTTTCCGTCCCGGTCAATGGCAAAGGTTGCATCCGGCAGAAAGCTGATGATGGCCTTAAGCCGGTCGGCGGACTCTTTGAGGGCTTCCCGCTCCGTGATTCGCGCGGTGACGTCCCGCCCGGTGGATACGAAATGCAGAATACGGCCGACTTCATCTTTGATGGGAGTTATGGTCTCGCCCTGGTAGTAAGTGGACCCGTCTTTGCGCTGGTTCATGAACTCCATGCGAACCACTTCGCCGGCCTCGAGCCGTGCCCATAGCGCCTTGTAATGGGAGAGGGGGTGATGCCCTGACTTGAGGATGCGGGGTGTCTTTCCGATTGCTTCTTCCGCGGAATAACCCGTGAGCTTCTCAAACGCGGGATTGACATACTGGATTACACCATCCGCACCCGTAATCATGACGCTGTCTGCCGTATAATCCACCGCGCTGGAAAGCGTATTCAAACGCGCCTGCGCGAGGTTTCGTTCCGTCACGTCGCGAATAATGGTGAGGACTTCGTCCGGCCCGCTGACGACCATGCGCGATTCATAGCGGCCGGAGCCGTTCTTGGTCGTCAGGTCGTATTCATAAACCTGTCTCTTCCCCGTCTTCAGTGTCTTGGCGATATAATCGAGGGTAACTGCGGCCAGTTCCGGCGGTAGAATATCTTTCACGTTGCGACCAATAATCTGGTCCGGAGGAACAGCGAGATCCGACGCGCTGTCCGCCTTGTAGTCAATGAAGGTGCCATCTTTCCGCATGCGGAACATCAGGTCGGGTATGGCGTTCAAAACGATTCGGGTCCGCGCTTCGCTGTTTCTCAAGGCCTCTTCGTAATGGGAGCGATGAACGGCCGAGCCCAACAGCCCTGCGGCCGTGCGCAACGCGTCAATCTCGACAGGCATCCATTTGCGCTCCGATCCACAGGAGTCGAATCCGATGAAGCCCCACCATTGCTTATCGGCAAAAACGGGAACGGCGATGACGGATCGTATGCCATGGCCTGACAGCCCTTTCCTTTCCGCTTCCGGGAACTCACGCACATGGCCGTCCAGCACGCGTCCTGCTGAAAGTTCTTCGGCCCAACGGGCAAACCCCGCCTTCTCGTAGTTGAGGTTTTGAACAGAAGGGGTGTAGATGCGTGCACTCACACCGGGAGCCGTCCATTCGTGTCGCATGCTTGTCCGCAATGATTTGTCCGGATCGGTGTGATTCTCAAAAAGGTAGACCCGGCTGGCGCCGGTCGCTTCTCCCAGTCGGGCAAGCACATCGCGTATCACTTGCTGCCAACCTTCATTGCGCATGAACTGGCGGGATGCAAAGGCCACTGCCTCCAGGATGGATTCCCGTCGCCTTATGATCTCCTCGGCCTGCTTGCGCTCCGTAATATCCTGGATCATCGCCATTTTTGAAATCGTTCCGTCCGAATGGCGCAACGGCGTATTCACGATGTAATACCAGCGCTTATCCTTGGGGCTTTGAAGTTCCCATCGGACCGTCTTTCCCTTGAGAACATCCTCGTTTACGCACCACGGACAGGCGCTGTCACGATCGTGCAGCGCCTTGAAGCAATCCTCGCCGATTGCGTCCCGGCCGGTGCGTTCGATCAGCCGGCGATTCATGAATTCGATCTTTAAATCCGATGAGCAGATGTAAACCAGCCCGTCAAAAGATTCGATGGCCGCCTCATATTTCGCCCACGATTCGCGCAAGGCTTCTTCGGCCTGTTTTCGCGCCGTGATATCCAGCACGTAACCGTAGTAATGCACAACACGCCCGGTCGCATCGCGCACAACGGTTGTATAATCGTAAATCCAGCAAGACTGACCGTCTTTCCGCAGAATGCGATATTCCTGGGTGAAAGATTTCGCGCCCTGTGCGCTGTATGTCGCAACTTCCGCTGCGACACGCTCAATGTCATCCGGATGGACGATGCCTGCATACCGGACACGGCCGGACAGGAAATCTTCAGCGCGATAGCCGAATTGAGACACATTGGAAGATACATACTCAACGGGCCATTCTTCAGCGGCCTGCCATTTAAAGATGACGGTGGGTCCCCCGGTGAAGAGATCCAAATCAAAACCGGGATCAATCCGGTTGGAATGAGGCTCGGTAACAGCAAGATTCATTTCCATTTCCGTAATCGCCGACTGCGCGAGCAACTTAAGGATATCCTTGTCGCGGTCGGACATCGTGCGTGGATGCACGTCGAGGATGCAGAGCGTGCCGATATTATAACCCAATCGTGACCGCAGGGGAGCGGCAGCGTAAAATCTGACCCCCGGATGTCCCGTTACGAAAGGATGCGATGAGGCAATGGGATGCTTCCGTGTGTCGGGAATGACCAGCACGTCATCGGCCTGGATGGCCAGCTCGCACAAAGATCCCTCACGCTTGATCTGGGAGATGTCTATTCCGAAATGCGACTGCAGCCAGACGCGATCCCGGTCCACGATGCTGATCAGCGCGATTGGAACATGAAACATGGTGCCCGCGCGCCGGGTGATTTCATCGAGGGATGGGGACGACACCGATTCGCCGAGCTGCAATCTTCGCAACTCGGCCAGACGCTTGCGTTCTTCAGCCGGTGTCCGGGAACCTTGCATAATATTGGAGTCCAACGCACCTGCTTGATTGGGCACATTCTACACCCTGTACGCATCCAGGGTCAAGTTATGTGGCCACGCTTGAAAAATAGAAAATTCCCGAAAGCCATACCTATGCTCCAAGAATAGTCAGGCACGGATTCTATTGCCTGACTTCTCAAAATCCGCTAGTTTGTCTGAGCTTTAGTGAAAAACCCACTCTAGGCGCATATAAGAGGAGAAAGCCATGGCAGATCAAATCAAAGTGTTTCTCAACGAAGATGAAATTCCCCGGCAGTGGTACAATATTCAAGCCGATCTCTCGCATCCTCTCCCGCCGCCGCTCGGACCCGACGGAAAACCGGTAACGCCGGCCATGCTGGAAGCTGTATTTCCGGCAAACATGCTCCCGCAGGAATTTGCAACGGAGCGCTGGATTGATATCCCCGATGGCATTCTTGAGAAGCTCTATCTGTGGCGGCCGGCCCCGCTGTATCGCGCACGCGCTCTCGAGAAAGCGCTCGGTACACCGGCAAAGATTTTTTACAAGAACGAAGGGGTCTCGCCCGCGGGCAGCCACAAGCCGAACACGTCTATTGCACAGGCTTGGTATAATAAAGAATTCGGCATCAAGCGTCTGACGACAGAAACAGGCGCCGGACAGTGGGGTAGTGCGCTGGCTTTTGCCTGCAGCCTGTTTGGAATCAAATGCCGCGTGTACATGGTGCGGATCAGCTTCGACCAGAAACCCTTTCGCAAACTGATGATGCAAACATGGGGCGCCGAGTGCCTTCCCAGCCCAAGCGAAAACACAGCTTTCGGTCGCAAGGTGCTGGACGATGATCCCGACACGCCGGGATCATTGGGTATCGCTATTAGTGAAGCCATCGAAGATTGCGTGTCCTCCAAAGACACGCGTTACTCGTTGGGCAGTGTGCTGAACCATGTGCTGATGCATCAGACCATCATCGGACTTGAAGCCAAGAAACAGATGGCCAAGATAGGCGAGTATCCGGATGTCGTGATTGGTTGCGCCGGTGGCGGCTCGAACTTTGCAGGGCTGGCCTTCCCATTCCTTGCGGACAAGATGACAGGTAAGGATATTCGCGTTATCGCCGTTGAACCATCGGCGTGTCCGACCTTGACGAAAGGTCCTTTCGTTTATGATCACGGTGATTGCGCAGGCATGACACCCCTGCTGGCCATGCACAGCCTGGGGCACACCTTCGTGCCAAAGCCGATTCACGCCGGAGGCTTGCGTTATCACGGTATGGCGCCGCTGGTGAGTCACGTCTTGCGCGAGGGTCTTATCGAGGCGGCTTCCTTGCACCAGATCGAGTGTTACACCTCCGCTGTGCAATGGGCGAGGACGGAAGGCTTTATTCCGGCACCGGAAACATCCCATGCGATCGCTCAAGTTATCCGGGAAGCAAACAGAGCCAAAGAAGAAGGCAAGGAGCGGACCATTCTTTTCAACTGGTCCGGACACGGGCTCATGGATCTCAGCGGGTACGACAATTTTCTGCAAGGACATCTGCACGACTATCATCTGACAGATGAAGATATGCAGAAATCGCTGTCTTCGCTTGAGGGACTGCCGAAACCGCCCCCCCTGGGTTGAAAAAAGCATTAAGTGCGAATGACGAGAGCGCCGCTTTTAGCGGCGCTCTTTTTTTTCGGAGCAGGGGAATGCATGTGTTGATGCCGCAAAGTGTCTGAATCTTTTACGTCCTGCCGAAAAACCTGCAAGAGATATCGGTGTCGGCATATTTTACATAGATTATGTAACCATCACTACCACAATACGATGCACGACAGAATATCTTGTAACCTCAAAGGGTTGGCATCCATCCTGCTAATAAGACCTGCGTCGTAAGAAAGGGTCTGAAAAAAGGGAGATTCGAGATGATGAGCATGGCAAAGAAGATAGTGATAGCGATGGTTGTCGGCTTTGTGATGGTGCAGGCGGCTTCTGCGCTGCCGGTAACGTTCTACAGGGTTGACGGCTACTATTCGGGAAATGGCGGAGAGTTTACTGCGATCGGCACTCCATATGTTGGTGCCTACGACAGTTCCGCCACGGCAACGATTCCGAGCGGGGCGACAGGCTTCCAGACATTCTGCCTTGAGCTGAATGAGAGCCTGTCATTCGGCACGTTGTATGATTATCCGGGTCTTGAAAATGCGGCTGTTCAGGGCGGATTAGGGGGGGGGAGTCCCGACGAAATATCATGGGGCACGGCGTGGCTGTACAGTCAATTCGCTGCCGGCTCGCTGGCGGGATATGACTACACGCCTGGAGCAAGTCGCTCCAGTTCTGCGGGCTTGCTTCAGCAGGCCATCTGGTGGCTGGAACATGAAGTGTCGCTCGGCAATCCGGGGGGCAATGCGTTCATTGCCGCGGCGATTGCCCAGTTTGGGAGCGAGGATGATGCCCGGGCAAGTGCTGTTGCCGGCGCGTATGGCGTTCACGTCATTAACCCGGTGAACAATCAGGCTGCCGACAGGCAGAGCGTACTGGTGGTCGTCCGGGTAGCGGATGGCGGATTGACGCTGTTCCTGCTGGGTTCCGGCGTGATGACGTGTGTTGCACTCCGTCGCAAGCTTGCTGCATAAAGAGCAAGATCCGTATTTCTTAATACGGAGAGAGTTCAGGGCGCCACCCCCCGCGGCGCCCCTGAACTTTTTCAGGCCGGTCGCTCGAGTATCCAATCACAAGCTTCGCGAATTCCGGGCAGGACAATGCGGTCGGAAGGTAACTCGCCGCGATGTTTCTCGCCGTGCCCGGTCAACACATAGATGCCTATGCCGCCCACGTTCTCCGCAAGGAATACGTCATGCGGATGATCGCCCACGCTGAAAGAGCGGAAAAGATCCAGGCCATATTCGCGTGCGGCACGCTCCAGAAAGTAAGTTTTCGGTTTTATGCAGGCACACAATTCTTCCCTCCGGTGCGGACAGCAGTACACGTCCCGGATATGCACGCCTTCTTCCTGCAATTGCTCGAAGACAAAAGCGTTCACCTTGTCCGCCTCCGCGGCGCGGATCGAACCTTTTCCAATGCCCGACTGGTTGGTGACAATAAAAAGCATGTAACTATCCTGCAAACGCCTCAACGCGTCAAAAGTGTCAGGGAAAAAAACCACTTCGGAAATGTCGCGCAGGTCGCCGCGATCCTCGATCAACGTGCCGTCCCGATCGAGAAAAACGGCCCGCGATTTGACGCTGTTTTCTGCGGATTGATTCATGTTCCGCTTTCATGTAATGCATTATTCATAAACTTGCCAATCCTCATTTCCTCCAATCGTTGCAGCCGTCACGGCCACTCGGTATAGTTGAACGGATGAAGAAAGCCCCGTTCCAACTCGCCGCACCGTACGAACCAACGGGCGATCAGCCCGAGGCGATCGAGACGCTCTCACGCGGACTAGAACAGGGGAAGCGTTTCCAGACCCTGGAAGGTGTCACCGGGTCCGGAAAAACCTTTACCGTCGCGAATGTGATTGCCCGTTACGGCCGCCCTGCGCTGGTCATCTCGCACAATAAAACGCTGGCCGCGCAACTCTACGCGGAACTGAAGGGTTTCTTTCCAGGCAATGCCGTCGAATACTTCGTCAGTTATTACGATTACTATCAGCCCGAGGCATACATTCCGCAAACGGATACCTTCATCGAGAAAGACGCATCCATCAATGCCGAGATCGAGCGCCTGCGCCTGGCTGCGACCGATGCCCTCATGAATCGTGAGGATGTGGTCATTGTCGCTTCCGTTTCCTGCATCTACGGATTGGGCTCGCCTGAGGATTACCGCGAAATGCTGGTCAGCCTGCACAAGGGCGACATCATCGAGCGCGACGTGGTGCTCAAGCGCCTCGTGGATATACAGTACAGCCGGAATGACATCGAAAGCGCACCCGGTACGTTCCGCGCGCGCGGCGATACGGTGGATGTCTTTCCGTCATACAGCAAGAAAGGGCTGAGGATTGACTTTTTCGATGAAACAGTCGAGCGCATCCGGCGCATTGATCCGCTCACCGGTCGCACCGAGGCGGAACTCAATTCGGCGATCATATCGCCCGCCAAGCACTTCGTCATGCCCTACACGAAAATCGAGGGCGCCATCGCCCGGATAAGGGAGGAATTGGAGGAACGGGTGCGCTGGTTCGAACAGAACAACAAGCTGCTTGAAGCGCAACGCATCAGGATGCGGACGGAATACGACATCGAAATGCTGCAGGAACTCGGTTATTGCTCCGGCATCGAAAATTATTCGCGTCATCTTTCCGGCCGCGCGGAAGGGGAGCGCCCCGCCACGCTGCTGGATTTCTTTCAGGACACGTTTTTGACGATTCTTGATGAATCCCACGTCACCGTTCCGCAATTGCGCGGGATGTACAACGGCGATCACGCGCGAAAGGAAACCCTGGTAGCTCACGGCTTCCGTCTGCCCTCCGCGCTGGATAACCGGCCGATGAAGTACGACGAATTTTTCCGCGCCATCGGCAGTGCTATCTTCACGACAGCCACACCGGGTCCCTTTGAGATCGAGAACGGAGGCCCGCCTGTTCAGCAGGTTATACGCCCCACGGGCATCCTCGATCCGCCGGTGGAAGTGCGTCCGCTCACGGGGCAGATTGACGACTTGATCGAGGAAGTCCGGCAGCGCGCGGAGCGAAAAGAGCGTGTGCTGGTTACGACCCTTACCAAGAAGACGGCGGAAGACTTGTCGGAATACCTGCACAGCCTCGGGCTTCGCGTGAAATACCTGCACTCGGAAATTGATGCCATCGAAAGGGTCGAGTTGCTGCGCGGCCTGCGCAAGGCCGACTTCGACTGCCTCGTAGGTATCAACCTGCTGCGCGAAGGACTCGATTTGCCGGAAGTATCGTTGGTGGCCATCCTCGATGCTGACAAGGAGGGGTTCCTGCGGTCCGAAACATCATTGATCCAGACCGCGGGCCGCGCGGCGCGCCATGTAAATGGCGTCGTCATTATGTATGCGGATCACATCACGGATTCCATGCGCCGCATGATAGAGGTGACGGCGGCGCGCCGTGAAAAGCAGTTAGCTTACAACCGCGAGCACAATATCACCCCGCGAAGTATTGTGAAGGGCATCCAGGAAAGTCTCTCGGATGAGCATAAGGCCCGCGAAGTGGAAGAAATGATCGTACGCGAAACGGGCGAACCTTATAATGTGCATGAAGTCATTGTCGAACTCGAGCGCGAGATGCTTGAAGCTGCGGAGGCACTGGAATATGAACGCGCCGCAATCCTGCGCGATCAAATACGCGAATTGAAGGCGTCAGCCCAGGCTTCGCCGGAAAGCGCTGGCGCCGCGTCTCAAAAGTCTCGCGCGCCGGTCACTTATAAGATATCTAAAAAGCGTCGAATCGGGAGAAAAGCGAAGTGAGCTTGCCGGAAATTCACAAGCAGCAGGAAGTGCGCGACCTGGTTTTTCGTGCGCTCGCCGAAGATATCGGTACGGGTGATGTTACATCGGCGGCCCTGGTGGCCGAACAGGAAACCGTGCGCGGCGTGGTTCTCTCGCGTGGCGATTACATCCTTTCCGGCATCCATGTCTCGGCCCTTGTTTTTCAGACTTTGGACGAATCGCTCACGGTGGAAGTGCTGTCGAAGGATGGGAGCAGTGTGAGAGAGGCGCAGGAAGTTTTACGGATATCCGGGAACGCGCGCTCCATCCTTGCCGCCGAGCGGGTGGCCTTGAATCTCCTCCAACGCATGACGGGAATCGCGAGCCAGACCCGCCGCTATGCTGAACGTTCGGGCCATGCGGCCATCCTCGATACACGTAAGACAACGCCGGGACTGCGGGTGCTGGAAAAATACGCCGTGCTGTGCGGCGGGGGAATGAATCATCGCACGGGATTATACGATCGCGTACTCATCAAGGACAACCATCGTGCGCTGTGGCGCCGTCGCGGGACGGGTACCCTTGCGGATGCCGTCCGCGCGGCAAAAAAGATGCATCCTGAATTGCTCGTGGAAGTTGAGGTCGAGACCGAGGAAGACCTGGCGAGCGTGTTGTCCGCCTCGCCGGATTGGGTGCTGCTGGACAACATGTCGCCCGCTCGCATGGCGCAATGCGTGGTGCTTTGCAAGGGGAAGTGCAAGGTCGAGGCTTCGGGAGGCATCACGCTTGAGAATGTCGAAGCGGTCGCCGGAAGTGGCGTGGATGCCATATCCATCGGTGCCCTTACGCACTCTGTCCGCGCAGCCGATTTTTCGCTGGAATTTCCGGATCTCTCTCCATGAACCGTTCCGGCGACGAAATGCAGCACCGCCTGGCTGAACGTTTTCGAAATCGGCTTGTCGGAAATCCCGTAAACATACTCGATGTCACAGATTCCACGAACGATGTCGTGAAGGAAGCCGGCATCGCGGGCGTGGAAGAAGGCTTCACTGTGATTGCGTTTGAGCAGCGGCGGGGCAGGGGGCGAAGGGGGAGATGTTGGGTTTCGAATCCGGGGCAGGGCGTTTACCTGTCTACATTGCTCAGGCCGGACATGCCCCCCTCCGAAGCCTGCTGGTTTGCCATGTTGGGAGGTGTCGCGGCTCTGGAGGCCGTCCGGGAACTTGGCCTAACCGGATTATCGCTCAAGTGGCCGAATGATGTACTCGTGCGTGGGCGGAAAATAGCGGGCGTTCTGGTGGAACCTCGAACTGGCGAAGCAAAGATCGAATTCCTGGTCCTGGGAATAGGCGTGAATGTGCGCCAATCGGAGCAGTCATGGACTGAGGCCTTGAATACGACGGCAACATCCTGTCATATGGAGGGAGTATCCGTCTCGCTGGAGGAGGTCGCGTCGGCCTTGATGGATCGCATTGATTCCTGGTATGCGCGGCTTAAATCGGGCGAGAGGAATCGCTTGCAGGAGGCATGGACAGCCCACGGAGGCACCTCTCGCATGCCTGTGATTGAATGAAAAATAAAAGAACAGAGGATGTCATAGCCATTGACGTCGGCAACACAAGCACGTCAGTGGGCTTGTTTTCCCGCAATCGCGTTGTGCGTACGATATCATTGCCGACGGTTAAATCAGACCCGACTTCCACGCGCCGCGTCCTTCAGAAACTTTTATGCGGCACTGTCCCGCGAGGCGCTGTGCTGGGTTCCGTTGTTCCGTCCGTCAATCGCGTATGGCAAACGGAAATACGGAAACTGGATGCAGGGAT
>CAZTYH010000027.1:0-3066 GCA_964617565.1 uncultured Verrucomicrobiota bacterium | reverse complement strand
ATGCAGTTAGGCGCGCGATGGGGCTATCGCGGGCTGGTGCGGGAAATTCTTTCTGAATTGAAGAAATCGTTCAAAGGTCAGCGAGTCAAAACGTGTGCGACCGGCGGATATGCGGAATGGGTATTGAGCGGTTCGAGCCTAAATATCCCGGTCAGGTCGGATCTCACACTCTACGGGCTTGGTCGAATCTATCAGTTGAATACAAAGAAATGAAAACGAGAATCGAGACGCGTTTCGAAGAGTTGCGAAAAACGAATTCAAAAGGGTTCATCGCGTACATCACCGCGGGTGATCCGACGCTCATGGATACCGAAGACCTCGTCCTGCGGCTGGAGGATGTCGGCGTTGACATAGTCGAGTTGGGCGTTCCATTTTCCGATCCCTTGGCGGACGGGCGCATTAACCAGGAATCTGCCACAAGGGCATTGAACGCGGGCGCCACGTACGAGGGGATCCTTCAGTGCGTTTCCCGAATCCGGAAGAAAAGCGATATCCCCTTGATGTTCTACAGCTACTTGAACCTGCTTCTCGCGCGCGGATTCGACCACACGATAAAGATCACGGCTCGAGCGGGCCTGGACGGACTTCTTATCCTCGACCTGCCTGTCGAGGAAGACGGCGAGTACTTAACGTCCATTCGGAAGCATCACATGAACAATATATGTCTTGTGACGCCGACCAGTCCGGAAAGGCGCATCCGCAGGATCGTCGCGCGCAGCAGCGGATTCGTTTACTGCGTCTCGCGCGAGGGTGTCACGGGCATCCAGAGACAACTGGGCAATAGTGCCGTGTCCCTGGTGCGCCGGACAAAGCGGCTGACCTCTTTGCCCGTGGCTCTCGGGTTCGGCATTTCGACACCTGCCCAGGCGCGAGCGGCCGCCGAGGCGTCCGATGCCGTGGTCGTGGGCAGCGCCATTGTTCAGAAATTCGCCGATGCGGGCCGGAATAAGCGGGCTCGCACGGAAGCGGCGCGCTGGGTCGGAAAACTGGTTAACGCCGTGAAGAAGGTGTGAAATGAGCAATAAGCAATTCTACGCGATAATCATGGCGGGCGGAAAAGGGGAGCGCTTCTGGCCTTACAGTACGGAGCTGCGCCCCAAGCAACTCCTCTCGCTCGTCGGCGGGAAACCCATGCTCGCAATGGCTGTTGAAAGGCTTTCCGGGTTGATATCGCCCGATCATGTTTATGTCATCACGAATACCGATCTCGTTGATGCCTGCCGGAAAGCTGCGCCTGAACTGCCCTCTGAAAACATCATCGGCGAGCCGGTCGGACGCGACACCGCCGCAGCCATCGCGCTCGGCGCGGCCATCGTGAAGTCGCGCGATCCGAAAGCCGCGTTCTGTGTGCTGACCGCCGATCACATTATCGGCGACCTCGATCTTTTCCGGGCCACGTTGAGAGAAAGCCTCGCGTTATCTCTTAAAGAAGATGTGCTGATCACAATCGGAATCCAGCCCTCCGGCCCGAGCACGGGTTACGGCTACATCGAAGCTGGTCCTCAACTCCGCGAATCTTCCGGAGTTCTTTTTCATCGAGCGTTGCGCTTTGTGGAGAAACCTGACGAGAACAGGGCGAAGCAGTATGTCGAGTCGGGCAATTATTTCTGGAATTCAGGAATGTTCATCTGGTCGGTTGCCGCCATCGAAAAAGCGCTCGCGATGCATCGTGCGGTGCTGGCCGACCTCATGAATCGTCTTGCACCCATGTATGGAAGCGATCGCTTCGATTCATTGCTCACGGAGTCTTACGACAAACTTGAGAAGATATCCATTGATTACGCCATCATGGAAAAAGCCGACAACATCGTCATGGTGAAAGGCACATTTCGCTGGGACGATGTGGGGTCGTGGCCCGCGCTGGCGGACCATCTTCCGAAGGACGCAAGCGGAAATACCGTTCTGGGCGATTGCCAGGCACTGGAATCCGCGGACAATATCGTCGTTTCGGAAAACCGGGTGACGGCGCTGATTGGCGTGAAAGACCTGATAGTGGTTCATGCCGAAGGCGCCACGCTGATCTGCCCGCGCGAGCGCGCACAGGAGATCAAGGAAATGGTTCATCAACTCCGCGCGGCCGGGCGCTACGGGAAGGTGCTGTAAATCATGCCACGTATCCTTGGCCTTGATCACGGAGGAAAGCGGTTGGGATTCGCTGTGAGCGATCAGGCGGGCATTCTCTCCACGCCGCTGCGGGTTGTGCACTGTAAGACGGACGCCGAAGCCGCGAGGGCCGTTTCCGACATCTGCGCGGAGACGGGCGCGGAGCGACTCGTCGTAGGGCTTCCGCTCAACATGAACGGATCGAAGGGTCCGCAGGCCGAGCGGGTCGAAACTTTTGTGGCGCTGCTTGAAGAGAAACTCTCCATTCCCGTCGAAACATGGGATGAGCGCCTGAGTACGCGCGAGGCGGAACGGGTGATGGCGGATGCGGGTGTCTCGACGCGGCAAATGCGCGGGGTGGTGGATAAGCTCGCCGCGCAACTGATCCTGCAGAGCTATCTCGACGCGCAACATCCAGGAGGAGACGACGATGGCGGTGAAGCCGGTCCCGGCTGGTAAACGGCGATACCGGATGATCGTCGCCTACGACGGCACTAAGTATTCCGGTTGGCAGGTTCAGCCTCATCACAAAACGATTCAGTCGGAAATGGAACGCGTGATCCGCGAACTGACCGGCGAAACGGTCCGCGTGGATTCCAGCGGACGCACCGATGCGGGGGTTCATGCCCGCGGCCAGGTTGTGCATTTTGACCTCGCGTCAAAACCCGTGCTTTGGAAGTTCCAGCAGGGACTGAATGCGTTGCTGGACCATGACATACGTGTGTTGTCCGTTCGCAATGCGCCCGCCGATTTTCACTCACGAATCAGTGCGACGGGGAAAGAGTACAGGTACTTCATCTGGAACGATTCGATCATGCTTCCGTTTCTGCGCCATTACCGTGCGCATGTGAGAAAGCCGCTGAACGTGAAAGCAATGAACGAAGCGGCTTCGCATATTGTGGGCAAGCACGACTTCGCCGCGTTCTCGGCCAATCCGCATCGCGAGATCAATGGAACCGTGCG
>CAZTYH010000026.1:29506-35313 GCA_964617565.1 uncultured Verrucomicrobiota bacterium | reverse complement strand
TTCAGCGGGGTGATGTCAGAAATGAGAAGGCACGCGGATTTTTCCAAACATTGGAAAAAAATCGGACGGGTTTTCCAGGCATTGGAAAAACAGCCGGTTACTCGCGATGCTTGCCGTCCACGACTTCGCTGACGGTGAAGAAGCGCAGCTTCGTCGCCGCATACTCGATGAACTCGCGAAACTCCGAGAGGCGCGTGCCGTAGGAAGGTCCCATCAGAAATTCCGCGCCCGGCTCCGTCACACGCGTGAGGTCGCCTCCATCCACTCGGATCGTCCGCCTTTCCACGCCGGCGACGCGGAACGGCTCCGATGATGTCACGCGTCGCCCCGTGTTCGGGACAAGCGCATATTCCTCGCCGGGCTGCAACTCGACATCCACATCCACCGTCAACTCCTGCGGCGACACCTCGACCACGCGGCCGGTTATGAAAGCGGAATCCGGAAGCACGCGATGTCCGTAAAGCAGCAGCAACTCGTTTCGCCGCTGCGCCATGTCCACCCATTGCTTCATGACCGGCAACGGCGTGTAGCGCGTGGAATCTATGGATGTCGCGGGAAGCGACCCATCCGGACGCATTCCCGGCGCGATGGCCAGACGATCGGCGCGCCGGAAGGATTCAACTTTTTTCAAGACGGCCTCTTCGATCTCACGCGTGGAGTCATTGAATGGAAAAACCAGCGAGCGCACGTTCAGCCCTGCCGCGCGCAGCTCGTCAACGGAGGCATCGAACTCCTGTTTCAGCCACGCATCGAGACCGTGCTGCCGTACGAAACGCGGGGCATTGTGATGATTCACCGTGTGCGAGCCGATCTCCCATCCGTACTCATCCTGCAGCGCGCGCAGGTCGTCCAGGGTGATGCGTCCGCTGGCAATGTACCTGTTGTTCACGAACACCGTCGCGCGGCCGCCCACGCGTTCCAACTCCGGCGCCAGTTCCGCGCGCCACTCGGTCCAGCCGTCATCGAACTGGAGCACGAGCCCTCCGCGCTGGGCAGCGTCGGCCTGCTCCACACATGCGAATGCAAAAAGAGCCAGGAGAAGTTTGTACATCACTCGGTTCAATCAGCGCCCTCCGCGAAACAATATAACACTGGCCCGGCTCTTTTCCAGCGGCACCGTCATTCAGCCGGCGAGAGGATGAAGACGGTGATTTCCGGCCTCGCCATGACGCGGATCGGCACACCCCACACGCCCGTTCCTTTATTCACATACAACAGCGAGCGATCGCTCAATCGGAACATGCCCGCGCGATACCTGTAAACAAGCCTGACCAGCAGGCCGAAGGGAAACACCTGCCCGCCGTGTGTGTGCCCGGAAAGCTGCAGATCGAAACATCCCACGGCGCGCCCGGATATTTTCGGCTGATGTTTCAACAGGATGATGAAGTCGTTGGGATTGACGGATGCCAGCGCAGGAATCTCGTCCGTGACTCCGCCCTGTCCCGTGTAACGGGCCGCATCGTCATCCACCCCCACCAGCGTGAGACCGGGCGTCACGCGCACCGATTCGCCACGCAACACGCGGAATCCGGAGGCCTCATGGAACACAAGCGATTCGCGCAACCCGGTGTAATACTCGTGGTTCCCGAGCACCGCGACTTTTCCGAGGCGCGGCTGCACGGTCCTCAGCGCATCCGCGACCGGGTGATCCGCCAGCGAGGTGGAATCCACCAGGTCGCCCGTGCTTACGACCAGGTCCGGATTCAACTCGTTCAAGAGGCCTGCAATCCGCTCCGCGAATCGCGTGCCGCGCGGCTTGCCGAGATGCATGTCCGATATCTGCGCAATCCGGATCGGGCGCGCCGAGACTTCCAGCCGCGGCGTGCTGATGAACACCTCGCGAATCTCGATGCTCTGCCCCTCGAACCAGCCCCACACGAATGCCGCCCCAATGATCGCCAGCGAATACACAACCGACGTCCGCACCGGGCATTGAAACCGCCGCGCGGAAGGGACTCTCAACTCGACCGCTTTCAGCGCCAGGTTCCACGCGAATGTCAGCATGGAGAGGCAGGCGAACCAGAACACGAAAACCAACCAGGAGTAGCCGGCCACTCCGGCAAGCCGCGCCGGCCATTCGACCCCCACGTGGTCCAGGTAGCGTGACCAGAACGGCGAGAAGATCGGAATCATGAGCCCCAGGAGGATCAGCCGCCGGATGAGCGGCGATGGCCGGAACGCCGCGCAGACACGGATGTAGAACAACGCCTGAAGCGTGACATAGACTGTTATGAAAAGCAGCAGTATTAAGGGCATCGTTGTTTTCGCTCCGCCTGACGTGTTCAGCATACCGATTCCGGACGCACGGGTAAACAACGGCCGCCGACATGCAGTGGCGCTTGCGTCCGGCGATCCGCTCGCGCACAATACATGCATCGTGAACGCGACGAAGAAAAAACCTGTGCAATCTTCGCCTGAACTGATGGCGCCCGCGGGTGGCATCGAGGCGGGTTACGCCGCGTTGCATTACGGCGCTGATGCCGTCTATCTCGGGCTGCGTCGCTTTTCCGCGCGCGCCGACGCGGAAAATTTCGACTTGGAAGAACTCGACCGGTTCACGGCCTATGCCCATGCGCTCAAGCCCGCGCGCCGCGTTTTCGTCGCGCTGAACACGCTGATGCTGCAAAGCGAAGTTCCGGACGTGATCGAGCTGATCGCCGGCGTAGCGGACATCGGTGTGGACGCGCTGATCGTGCAGGATCTGGGCATCTACCGGATTGCGCATCGCCACTTCCCGAAACTGCGGCTTCACGCCAGCACGCAAATGGCTATCCACAACCTCGAAGGCGCGCAAGTGCTTCGAGACATGGGTTTCGCGCGCGTCACACTCGCCCGCGAACTGACGCTCGACGAGATTCGCGAAATCGCGGCGGGCGCAGGCGTCGAAACCGAATTTTTCGCGCATGGCGCGCTCTGCTATTCCTACAGCGGACTCTGCCTGTTTTCGTCCATGACTGTCGGACGCAGCGGGAACCGCGGCCGCTGCGCCTACATGTGCCGCGACCGGTTTCGGCTGAAGGATGGTGCGGACAACGGCTCATTTGCCTTTTCAATGAAGGATCTCGCCGTGCCCGATGAAATCGAAGCACTCCGCGCGACGGGCCTCTCTTCGCTGAAAATCGAGGGCCGTAAGAAAAGCCCTTTGTATGTCGGCGCAACGGTAAACTATTACCGCAAGCTCCTCGATGGCGCATTGAGCGAGCCGGAACGACGCGCGTGCGAGGCGGACATCCAGACCATTTTCAGCCGGGCGTGGACGAACCTTCATTTGAAAAACCCGTTCAATCCGCGCGTGGTGGACACGGAATTTGTCGGCCATCGCGGCACACCCATCGGACGCGTGGAACGCGTCGCCCGCTCGGAGGGACGCAACTGGCTGCGATTCAAAACGAATCGCTCTCTCGAACGCTACGACGGATTGCAGGTGGATGTGCCGGGCATGGACAAGCCGTTCGGGTTTGGAATAGACATGCTGCGCCTGCCCTCGGGGTCGAGCCGCGAAAAAGAGGGCCGCATTTTTGCGGCGCCCGCCGGATCGGTGGTCGAAGTGCTGCTGCCCGACGATTGTCCGCGCATCCCGGAGAAGGCAACGATCTACTGCTCTTCGTCGCAGGACACCAAGCGGCGCTATCACTACACGCGCCCGAAGCCCGGCGCGTACCGGAGCAGGCGCGAAGTGAACATCACGCTCACCGTGGGCGCGCACTCCCTGGAGGCATCGGCCGAGACCGGGAGCGGATGCCGCGCACTGGAAAAGGTTGATGGGACTTTCTCCACCGCGCGCGATGCGCACGCCACGGAAACGGCTGCGCGCAAAGCGTTCGAAAAGACAGGCGACACCCGCTTCAGCGTGAACCATCTCCGCGTCGCCAATCCAGGCAACCTCTTCGTACCCGTTTCCGTTCTGAACGATCTGCGCAGAAATGTCCTGTCTCGGCTGGACGAACAGCTCTCCGGCGAATTCGAGCGCCGGGTCATCGCGGTGCGACACGCCGCAACAGCGGATATCCCAGAAAAGCCGGACGGTTCAGGCGGACCGAAATGGTCGGTGAAAACAGACCGCTTCGAGCACCTCGCCTCTTTCGAAGCGGAAGACTGGCAGGACACGGACGATGTCCTCATCGCAATCGAACAGATGCAGCCCGCGGCGATTCTTTCCGGACTCGAGCGGCTCTCGGCCATCGTCGGTCGCGAGCGAATCAGGATCTCCCTGCCCTTGATCGCGCGTGGCCGCGACCGCGCGCTGCTCGTGCGGCAAATCCAGGCATTGCAGGAGGCGGGATGGCAGCGATGGGAGGCGGCCAATCTTTCCGCCTGGCGCTTCCTGGATGTGATGCAGGCAGACGTTTCAACGGACTGGTCGGTTTACGTGATGAACAGCATGGCCGCGCAACAGGCACTGGAGCTTGGGGCTTCGCGGATCACTCTTTCGCCGGAAGACGGATTCGAGAATATGCGCGCGCTGCTGGGCCTGCTCGGGCCGCGCGCGACAGTGATCGCGCACCAGGACACTCCGCTTTTCATCGCGGACAACTGTGTCCGCGCCAACCTGGACGGTGCATGCCCGGGGCGCGACCGGTGCAGGACCGAGCCGCTGGAAATGAAATCGTCGCATGGCGACGAAGTGATCGCCGTGGATCGCGGCTGCCAGACCATCGTGATCGGCGAATTTGCCATGGGCCTGGGCGCGCAGGTGCCGCGCCTCGTGGAGGCAGGCGCGCGATCGTTTCGTGCCGACTTCATGTATCGGGCATATGAACCTGACGTTGTTCGCAAGATATGGCGGAACCTCCGCGCCGGGCGCGCCGTGCCGAGAACGCACGTTGGAAATTTCGACAGGGGATTATTGTAGGCAGGAGGAGGACAGACATGGAAACGCGTAGATCGTTCTTTTGCAAACTGACCGCCGCGTGGGCCGTTTTGTTATTCGGAACGCGGATGTCGCGCGGAGCCGCCGAAGATCAACCCTGGGTGGCTGCGGGGCCGACCGGCAATTTCCCTGCCGGCACGACGACCGTTCTCTTCAACGAACCGCTTGTGATCCGGCACGAGGAAACCGGATTCAGGGCCTGGTCGTCGCTCTGCACGCATATGCAATGCCCGGTGATGTGGAGCGAAGAGAAAAAGCAGTTTGATTGCGGCTGCCACGGATCCAGGTTCGACGCCGAGGGCCACGTAGTCAACGGCCCCGCCGAGAAGCCGTTGAAGCCACTGCCCGTCAAAGTGGAAGACGGCGTGGTGTGGGTACAGATGACGAAAGAGTAAACCCCCTGCGGTGCAAAACCGCAGGGGGCTTTCATCGCAACAATCTGCTCTACGGCGCGACCTCCACCCGTATCTGATAGAAGTACGGCACTTCACCCGTAGCCGTTTCGTCATGATAGGTGTTTTGTGGCGGATCAGCCGGGATGCTGCCCTCGCGCAATGCAAAGCCGCCGTCCTCCGCCATCAGATCCGTCGAGCGATACACGTGATAGATGCGCCCGGCCACGGAAGGCCACGCCACCTCCAAGCCAACGACGGGAATGCCCATCGGCATCACGGAGAAGAACGCGTCTTCAGCATGCGGATCCAGGCCGGCAATATACGTCTCCAGAAGCGTGTTGACCCCGTTGGCGGCAATCGAACCTGCGTTGGCGTTCGTCGGTCCGCCGAAATGCTCGATCTCCCACCAGTTCGGCATGCCATCGCTATCGGTGTCCACGAACTCGTCCGCGCCCGCGCGCGTGATCGTCACCGAATCCGACAACACGTTATTCGTGGAGGTCATGCGCGTCACGCGCATCTCGCCGAGATAGAAGTTGTAC
>CAZTYH010000026.1:28294-29406 GCA_964617565.1 uncultured Verrucomicrobiota bacterium | reverse complement strand
GTCGGCGAATCCCACGCTACGGTCACCGTGGTGGAGCCGGTGTAAACTCCGCTCACAACGACAACATTCGCACCGGTCGCCAGCGGGACATCGGCGATACTCCATGAACCTGCCGTTGGAATGGTACCCGCACCGCCCGTTGCCAGGTTTGTCCAAGCCAACTGGACTCCGAGGTCGCCGAACCCAATGCCCTGCAGGCTGTAGGCCGTCACGTTATTTGCCACCTGGATATCCACGGCGGGATTGGTAACAGACAGCCCAACACACTCAACCAAAGCCGTACGCGGTGAGGCCCACACCTGGTTGGCGACGGTATTCGAGACGCCAACGGTGTACACAATGGACGCGCAGGCCGGGAAGGTTCCGATGTTCGCGGTCCACGAATCACGCCCATTGACCACGCCGCCCTTGGCCATCGCCGCGAACTGCGCGGCGCCCCCGTTCACGCTGTACGAAATCCGGCCGGAAGTCGCCTCACCTTCAGGGGCGGACTCGGCGTAAACGGTAACGGCAAGCGAAGGCGTGATTCCGCCATTCACAGGATTATGCGAAACATTGTGGATGGTGAGCAGGCTGCAATTGACTTCAGCAAAAAAGTCCTGCCCGTTATTGTTGTCCCACATGCTGTTCGTCTGGCTGTCCCACAGAACCACCGCGTATTGGATCACGGCACAAGCCGGGAACTGGCCGAGGTTGCAGGACCACCAGTCGTTCTGGCTGAACTCGCCCGCGCCGTCACCGCCATACACCAACGGACGATTGGTCCATGTGATGCCGCCATCCGGGCTGAACACCACGTTGCCGCCGACCGCGGATTCTTCCGGCCACGATTCGACGTACACAACAATATCATCGGTCGGATCAATCGCGCCGTTCGTCGGTGAATGCGACGTACTCCCCACCCACCCAATCGCGGGATCATCGCCACCACCCCCGCCGTGTTCTTCCAGCTTGAGCACCTGGATAAACGCGGTGCCGGGATTGGCATTCCCGTCGGCGGGCATATCCACGAAAATGCCGTTGTTGATCAGGTCCTGCCCCGTCCGGCCCGGCGCCGCCCAGAGATAGGCATCGGGATCGTCGGCTGCCAGATTCTTCACGTTGTAGTAGCG
>CAZTYH010000026.1:26388-28194 GCA_964617565.1 uncultured Verrucomicrobiota bacterium | reverse complement strand
CATACTGCTCGCGGAACTGGGAGAAGCCGTATCCGTTCCGGTAGCCCAGTTCCTGCCCCTGGTACATCTGCGGCGCGCCATCCACCACCGCGCCGACCGCATAACGGGAAAAACTGTACCAGACGTCGTCCGGCGCATTCTGGTCGTGGTTGATCAGGCCGCGCATGATCCCGGCATAACCGTAATCGCCCTTGTTCGCGTCAATCTCCGCGCGAAGCCCCGTGGTGTTATAGCCGTTTCCGAGCACCTGCCATACCCAGTTCTGGTTGATGATGTCCATGTGGCGCCCGGCGCGTTTCGAGACATTGCCGCCGTCGAGCGATTCCGCCATGAAGATGAAATCCCATTTCGTCTGGCGCGTCTTGTTGACGATATATTCCCATGCCTGCGGCGGGATGCCCTGCGCGTAATCGCAGCGGAAACCACCCAGCGCACCGCCGGATTTTTCTATCCAGTACTGACCGAAGTACGCGAAATACTCGACCATCCGTTTCACGTCCGCGCCCTGCTGGCTGACATCCCAGTAGTTGTCGCTGTCGGCCTGAGGATTGTAGAGCGCATTGTAGGTGCCCCAGAACAGGTCGGCGACATCCGGCCACTTGCCGAAATCAATGCGTTCGGAGGGCGCCGGCCCGATTTCGTTGGCGTGCCGCGCGGGAAGCCAATAGTGGAAGTCATCCTGATTATACCCGTTTTCATCACAAGGCAGCCATGTGGAGACATAGCGCGAATACCATTGCGGCAGGATGTCCTTGATCTGGGCGGAGGGATTTGATGCCGGCTGCGTCGGATTGCCGGGATCGCGGCCGATTTCCGCGTCCCACGACGTATGATTAAAGATGATATCGAAGAAGAAATCTATGCCCACCGCTTTCGCACCGGCGGCAAAATTCGTGAATGCGGCCATGGACGATTCGCGGGTATTGCCCTGGCTGTGGAAAGGCGCCACCTCCCACATGTTCTGAATGGAATACGGGCTGCCCGGTCCGCCCGATTTATCAATGCACGGGTGATCGCCGATCGGATGGATGGGCTGAATCCACAGCGTGTTCACTCCGAGGTTCGTGAAATAGCCGAGGTTTGCAGGCTTGGCCGGATTGAGGAAGTCCTCGAATGTGCTGCGCGTGCCGAAATCGTCGCCGGTCGCGTTGATGACATTAGCCTGAAGCTCATAGAGAATAACGTCGCGCGCTTTCTTCGGCGAAACCATCACCGCGGTGTCGCGGATGCCCGCCCAACGCCAATTCGGATCGCCGGACACTTTATATCGGCAGGTCAACCGGTATGCGCCCGTCTTGTTGACCGGGAGCGCAACCCACCATTTGCCGCCTTCCCCCTGCGTCATGGGAAAGCCGACGAAATAGTTGGTGCCCTCGGGGGCCGGGCCCGGCACGCTGGCCCAATCCTGATCGCCCAGCGTCGCGCGATCACGGCGATTCAGGTTGCCCCAGACCTGGGCCTGCTCCACGTTCCCCTCGTTGGGCCAGAAGTCCACGTAGAGGATTTCCGAATCGTTCGGCTCATTGATGTAATAGGTCAGGGTTCGATAATCCGCGTTCGCGCCGTTTACCGCCATGTACGGCGCGGCCAACAGGCTTAATGCCGCGGCAAGCCACAGAAACAACCCCACCCATCCGACCTTTCTACACTGCTTGATCATGCCCATTTCTCCTCAGATTCCTTTTTTCAGTTTAAGGCAACTTGACACCGCTCCTGTAAAACCCGCCGAAGCCTTCGTTGGTTACGCTCAGCCACAGGGCGCTTCCATCATTCGCGCCTGATACATCCAGGTTTCGCGGCACCCAG
>CAZTYH010000026.1:0-26288 GCA_964617565.1 uncultured Verrucomicrobiota bacterium | reverse complement strand
CCACAGGGCGCTTCCATCATTCGCGCCTGATACATCCAGGTTTCGCGGCACCCAGACAGGATTCACGAGATCTTCCGTCACCCACACGTCATAGCGACGGCTGTTGGTCGTCGGCGGTCCGACCTGTATCAACATGAGTACGTCGCCCGGAGTCCATTCGTTGATCACGTTGGGATACACCGAGAACTCATCCCTTGGATTAGTGTCGGCGATGTATTCCTCCCGATTGGATGCGTCATCTCCGTCCGAATCCAGATCGGCAACAGAATCACCATAGGGATTGAACGCATTACGCAGATACCATCCGTCAGGAATGCCGTCCGCGTTGCTGTCGGTCGTCCACGGATCGCCCGCGCGCGTGATGACCACGCTGTGCGTGCTCGTGACCACGCCGCCCGGCGTCGGACTGGTGATCTTTAGGTTGTTGAAGAAATAATCGCGGTTGGAATTGAACTCGTCGCCCGTGCCGTTGTTATACGACCATGCCCGGAACCGCGTGACTTCTCCCGTCATCGTCCCCGAATACTGTCGTTCCGATCCACCCACGGGCGTGACCGATAGATCGTAGGTGTTCGTTGCCGTCAGCGTGAACACGATGTCTATACCTGCGTCTGTCCAACCCACATCGGTCGTCCCGTGACTGCGGCTGTAGAATGTATCTCCGCCATTGAAGAAAAATTCCCAGGCCGTATCGCCGTTGGCCGTTTGCAACGCCACACCGACCGACCCGCCACTCTCCCAGATCCAGCCGTTCTTCATCCGCACCGAGAACGTCTGCCCGGTGCTCAACGCCGAGGAGAACGGACGAATCGCTTCGGAAAGATTTCCCCCTTCATGAGACCACAGGCCCCATCCGTTCTCGCCGATGAAATGGCCCGCACTGGCATCGTTGTACAATGTCCACCCGCCGAACCCGGTGCCGCCATTGTTGCCACTGTTCCAGCCGCCGCTGTAGGCCGCATCGGATGCGTTGTCGCGCGCGTTGGTCGCCGTCCCGCCCACCGAGACGTTGGTGCCGCGCACGGTGATCTCGTTACCGCCCACGCCCAGCACCACGTCAGGCAGTGTCCACGACGCGGCCGCCGCAAACTGCCCGGAGTCACCCGTGAGCGGATTGGTCCATTGAATGTGGCCGACCACCCCGTCGCCGACACCGGAAAGCGTGTAGGAACTGACGTTGTTGGCGACCGCCACGTTCCCCGGCGGATTGGTAATGACCAATCCCGTCGGCGCTTCCTCGCAAGCGTCCACAACAAAGTGCCAGTCGTCGCCGCCGTTGTTGTCCCATATCGCGCCGCCGTCATTGAAGACCATGCTGATCTCTTCCGTGCCCGGCGCCGGATAATAGGTATAGGTCCAATTCGCGCCACTCTGGGTCATCGCGGGATTGGGCAGGATCACATCCTGCCAGCGCGAGCCGTTGACTGTGCGGCCGATGTGAATGTAAACCGGGTTGACGCCCACCAGGTCGCGTCCGGAGGGATTGTACGTAATCGTGATCGGCCCGCAACCCACCGGGCTGGGCGGATCAATCGAGACCGTCGGCAGCGGCGCGCTTGTGCCGCAGTTGATGACGTTCACATTCCAGTCGTTACCGCTGTTATTATCCCACACGCCCGCGCCGTTATTGAACACCATGTTGACCTGCCAGGTGTTCGTCGGCGTGTCATACGTATACTCCCAGTAGTAGCCGTTTTTTGTCATCGAAGGATTCGGATCTATGACGTCGGTCCAGCCGTTGCGCCCGATATGAATCTTGATGTTGGTCGCGGTCTGCAGCGGCCCTTCGTTCGGATAGTACCGAATGGTGATCGGATCGCAGCTTGAAGGCGCCTCGGGAATGGTCTCCACGCTCGAAGGCCCCACCGGCGCGTCGCAGTCGCGAATGGCCGTACTCCAGTTGTTGCCATTGTTGCTGTCTGTGATGTCACCAACCGTGTTCTGGAACCAGACCGTCGCGCTCGGCGCGTTGTCGGGCACGTCGTTGGTGTACACCCACAGATTCGCTGCCGCGCTCGCCATCAGCCGATTGCTCCAGGTCACGCCGGCGTCGAAGCTGATCTGCTGATAAACCGGGCTCACGCCATCGAGATCGCCGCCCGCGGCGTTAAACGTCACCGTCAGCGGCGCGCAGTCGCGCGGGTCGGCGGAGAACGTCACCGAGGAAACCGGACCGCCCTGCCCATCGTCCTCTACCCAGACGTGCTGGATTTCCGACTTGTGCGTGTTGCCGCGGGCATCGGAGGCTTCAATGTAATAGTCGAGCAGCTTGCCGCGGAAGTTCGGGACCACGGCATCCGTAATCTTCGCGAAATAATAGTCGGCAATTACCGGGTTCGCCCAGAACGCCGGATCGAACACGAAGTAATCAATCTGCCCGTTTGAGGCAGCGGTGTTCAACGCGCTGCGCGTCTTCGGCAACACCCGCTTGCTCATCGGGACGCTGATCCAGCTTCCCACATCGCCGCCGCCCGCGTACGTTTCGTTATGCGTGCTCGCCATCGAGTTCACGCCGTCGTTGTCCAGCCGCACTTTCACCACGATGCTGGTGATGCCCGACAGATCGTAAGCGTGTGTCCAGACATAGAACTCCGAAGGCATTTTCTTCAGGAAACGCGTGTCGCCGGGAATGTTGTTGAACCAACCGAAGGTGTACCAGCCGGGATTGTAGGGGAATCGCTGCGGCTTCAACACGGTCGGCGGCGTCTGGTCCAGGTGCATCCGCGTGGACATGAAGCTCTGCAGCTTGTCTATCGCGCGCTTGGTCGCGAGCGCCGGCTTGACTTCGTCGTCATTGCCGAGACCGCCGTAATAGTTAAAGCCGGAGTCCAGACCTTTCAAGTAGATGTGCCACGCCAGCTCGACATCGTTCGGGCTTGTCCACGAACCGTCCCAGTCATACGGCGCCTGGATCTTCCACGCCTGCACATCGCCGCCCTGGTCGCGCAGAATCTGCTCCGCGGTAATCACCCAGTTCGCGCCGGCCATCAGCGGGGCATAGCTGAAAAACTTGAGGGCGAAGCCCGGCGTCTCCATGTCTGCCTGCGTGCCCGGATAGCGGTTGGTGGCGTTGATCGCGGTGTTGTAGAGCGGCGGTTCGATCCACTTCATGAAGTTGGGTGAGCCGTAACACATTTCGGGGAATATCCACGCGCCATCCTCGATGTGCGTGACCGGCGCGTGCGCCTTGAAGGCGTTCACAAACGCGCCGGGAATGTTCTTGTTGTAACCCGCGCCCGCGGAGTCGTTGAAGAATTGCGGCGTGGCTTCCATCCACGAGCTGCTGCCGCCGCCCCACGCATTGTCGCCGTCGCTTGAAGGCATCACGATGACCGGACGGTTCGGATCAGTCGCAAACGGCGAAATGAAGGACTGAATCTTGCCGATACCTTCGTTGGCGTAACCGAAACGATAGCTCAACACGTCGTCGGACGGCACCGCCACCATCTCCTTGACGTTGCCGCTGTTCGGATTGACGTACTGAACCTTGTGCAACTGGTAGGCGAAAGGCGAAACGTTCCATGCCGCGTTACCCGGATTCGGCTCGCTGTACCACCAGCCGTCGTTGTACGTCGGGCCCAACTGATCCGCCTTGTTCGGCGGGCTTGAGTAAATGTTGTATGAGCCTTCCGGGTTGGCCTTGGTGTTGTAGCTGGGAGAGGTTCGGCTGATGTGATGGCTGGGAACAATCACCCACTCGTATCCTTCATCCACCAGCACGTCAATGAGATGGCGCGAGTAAGCCATTTCCGTCGGGAAAAAGCCTTTTGAATGATCGCTCAAATCGGCATTCCCATTCCAAGCCTTCCACCATGCCTGCTTGAAAATCTGGAGCTCCTTGCGGAACACTTCCTTCGGAAGAAGCGGTGCCAGAGAGTGATGATATGTGAAACCGACGAGATCAAGGCGTCCCCAACCCCTTGCTTCGCGATTGCCGTCCGCCCATCCGCCGCCATACCCCAGATGTCCTCCGCCGCCCAACTGGCGAACGTTGTCAATCAACGATCCGGAATAGCTCAACGCAAAGCCGCCGCCTGAGAACGTCGTCAACGAATTGCGCGGACCGCCTTGATACGCATTGCGGCGATCGTCCAATCCGAAAATATTTCCGAGATCATTTTCCGGGTGATAACTCGGGCTGATCCCGCCGTAGTTCTGTCCACCCTTCAACACGATCGAATCCCACGCATACTGCCCGCGCGAGGTCTGATCGCCATTGCTGTTCCATTCCGGCCAATAGAGCGGCTGGTGGTTGTGCCAGAAACGGGACACGTGAACGTTGCCGTTGCCCAGCGCGACCTGAGCCGCAAGGATAACGACACATGCCCAAACGATGAAGCTGACGTTGCTGCCGGATTTGTTTACTGCCATGTCTGCACCTGTCTTTTTGTGATCCCTGCCGCCCAATAGAAAGTACCTTGGCCCTGCAAGCCGGTAGAGAGAGAGGAACAACCCTTCTCCACATCATTCTAGTAAAACGTTACACCTGGACTATTTTGCCGTCAAGGCCTCGCGCAGAAATGGCTGGAATGGGTCGAAAACACGTGGTCAAATGCAGGAATTGTCACTTGCCTGGGGATTTCCCCAAACCGGTGCACGAACACATGCAACACGCAGGCATCATACTGTCCGCCGGCGCGTCGTCCCGCATGGGCCGACCCAAAGCTTTGCTGGAAACACCCGCCGGCATCCCTCTGGCCGCCGCCCAGACACAGGTGTTGGAGAAAGGAGGATGCAGGCCGGTGATCGTTGTGCTCGGGTGCGATTACGAACACATCCTGCCCCACCTCCCATCCTGCCGCATCGTCTATCATCCCGGATGGAATGACAGCCGCCTGTCTTCCGTGCAGGCCGGATTGCGATCCGTTGATGCCGCCGGCTACCTCATCCTGCCCGTGGACACCTGCGGCGTTCTTCCCGCAACGATCCGCGCCGTGCTCGACTTCGCCGACGAGGCCCTCGCTCCCGCCGTCCGTCCGACGTGGAACGGAAAACACGGACGCATCGCATGGTTATCCCGCGCGCTCGCGGAAGAAGTGTTGAGCCTGGATACGCGCAAAGGGGAAACGCGGCTGGACGACATTCTCGAAACGCGCGCGGTCGAATTTGCCGTGGACGATCCCTCCATCCTCAACAACGCGAACACGCCGGAAGAATGGGAAGCCGCGCGCAAGCAAATGCGGTAACCCCTGCGGGACACAGGACGTTATCCTTGCGGCCGATACCGGAACGCGAGCATGGTGATGTCGTCGGATTGTTCCGCGCCGCGCGTGTACGCGCGCAACCGCCCACGCAGGTCGAACACCATCCGCCTGCAATCATCAAGAGCCAATTGCGCGAGTTGCTCGCGCATCCAGGCGTCGCCCGACAACTGCTCTTCAGGGTTCAGCGCCTCGGTTACGCCGTCGGTGTAAAGAAACAGAACATCGCCCGGGCGGAACTGCAACACGCCCTCCTCAAAATCAACGTCGGGCAGGCCGCCGACAACGGACCCTTTGACGCGAGGCACTTCCTTCACGTCCGACCCCGCGCGCAGAATATAGGGCGGGTTGTGTCCGCCGCTCGCATAGGTGCATTGCCCGGTCGGAAGATGAATGCGGGCACAGAAGAGCGTCACGAACATGCTCGATTCGTTATCGCGTTCGAGCTCGTTGTTCAGTCGCTTGAGCGTCGGCCCCGGCTCCTTCAATTCATTCCATAGCGACCGCAGGAAGGTGCGCGTGACAGCCATGAAGAGGGCGGCCGGAATGCCTTTGCCGGACACGTCGCCGACCACGACATTCAAGTATTCGTCGCCGTCGAGAAAGAAATCGTAAAAGTCGCCGCCGATCTCGCGCGCGGGCTCCAACAAGGCATACAGATCCAAATCCCTGCGTCCGGGAAACGGTGGAAAGTGCCGGGGCACCAGGCTCATCTGGATACTGTGCGCAATGTGTACTTCGCTTTCGATGCGCTCCTTCGCCGCCGTCGTCGCGCGCAGATCCTCGATGTAGCGCTTCAAGTCGCGGCGCATGGTCTCGAACGCACCGGCGAGGCGCGCCACTTCGTCTCCGCCCGGAATCACCGGCAACGGAGCATCGAGGTTTCCTTTCGACAGGGTGCGAGTCGCTCCCTCCAACTGGCGCAACGGCCGCGTGATGGATCGCGCGATGCCCAGCGCTACGCCCAGCAACAGGCCGAACCCGACGATTCCCAACCCCAGGACTTCCCGGCTCAAACGAAAAACGACGGCCAGCAATTCCTCCTTCGGGAACACGAGGCCGACCGACCATCCCGTTGACCGGACCGGCGCGAAAGCAAGCCAGCTCGGTTTGCCGCTTGCCAAACTGACAAACGGCACGAAGCCCGTTTCCCGGCGGATCATCCTCCGTCCCAGTGCCCGCAGCGCGGGATTCCGCCGCTCTTCCGCAATGCTGAAAACCGTTTCGTTCATGATCGCGTCCGTAACCGGATGCGAAACGAACGTGCCGTTGGCGGAAATCAGGAACGCATAGCCCTCGTCGCCCACCGTCAACGAGGACAGCATCTCACGCAGCCATTCAAGGGAGATATCGCTGGTGACGACGCCCGCAAACTCGTCCGGATAACCCGGACGCCGGAATGGGACGGCATAGGTCACCATCAGCACATTGCCGCCGCCCTCGTCAAAATAAGGCTCCGTCCAGATCGCGCGGCCCATGTCGCGCGGCAGCGTGAACCAATCCCACACCTCATACTGGTAGTGCTCGGCGCTGAGATCGCTGCGCGACAATCCATCCGGCGCGGACTCCGACCGCCAGACGTAGGGCGCAACGCCATGGGGAGCGGGCGCGATCGCCGCGCCGAAGATTTCGATGTTGCGTTCAACCAGGCCGCTGAGAATGCGATACCGCTCTTCGATCCCCTGCTCCGAGTCCTCGAGCATGAAGGCCGCGGATTGAACCACCTTCTCCACCGCGCGCTCGACCACCTCGATACGGCTTGCCGTTGCATTCGCAAGATACTGGGCCTTTTCCTGCAACTCTTCCTCCAGCAGGCGCCGGGCCGCAATGTAGCTGTAGCCGATCAAAGCGCCGAGGATGCAGCCCGCACCCGCGAGGATGAGCAGCGTCATGCGCAACGCGATGCTGACGTTACGGAACATGCAGACCCTCCTGTACCGTGAAAGCCTCGAACGCAGGCGCCTCCCGTATCAGCCCCTGTTCGATCATCATGTCAGCCGTTTTGCGATAGGCATTGGGACAAAGCCGGCCGGGCTCCCACAAGCCGGCGCGCGCCGGGAAAATGGTCGGCAGAATCTTCTCCAGCATCCAGCGCATATGCGCGCGGTTCGTCGGCACATGCGCTTCCCGCACATATTTCATGACGATATCCAACGCCTCTTCCGGATGTTCGGCGGCATAGCGCCAGCCCTCGATACTCGCCTCGGCCAGCGCCTTGCTCACGGACGGATCAGCCTCATGCGTTCCGCGCAGGCAATAAATACCGTCCTCGGGCAGTGGCATTTCATCCGTTGCAAGCGGAAAGAGCACCAGTTCTTCTTCATCCACCCCGGCCTGGAAGATCATGTGGTATTCGTTGTAGATCATCGCGGAGCAGGCCTCGACGCCGCGGCGCAGGAAAAGGTTGATGGAATAGTTTTGCGGGATGATGTGCGGATGAATTCCGCGCGCCCGGAAAAACGCGATGAACGGCGGCCGGAACTGGCCTTCCCAGATGCCGACCCGGCGACCCTCGAGGTCTTCAACGCTCGTGATGCCACGGTCACGCCAACCCACCAGCGCCAAGTTCGAGCGGTTGATGATCTGCGCGATGTGTTTCAGCGGCGCACCGCGATCCACATCTTCGAGAGCGGTCGTCAGCCATCGCGTGGCAAATTGCGCGCGGCCGTCGAGCAGATACTCCACCTGCTCGCGATCAGGCCCTCCGCGCAGAATCGTTACATCGAGCCCATGCTTCGCATAGATCCCCTTGTCGAGCGCCACATAATATCCCGCGAATTGAGATTGCGGCGCCCACTGAAGGATCAGCGTGAGCGGCTTCAATCCCTCCGCAGCCGCCGCGGCGCAAACGGCGAAACAACTGAAAAAGGCCGCGACAAGAACAAGCATCGGTCCGCGGCACACCGGGCCGTGGGGATTGACGGCGGGATCAGACATCCACGTCCATATCCTTGATTTGCTCTTTGTGTTGAATCGCATCGAGAAAAATATCGGCGCTTTCGATGCTCTGAAAGATGTCGGTTGCGGGAAGGATTTCGGCAAGGTCCAGCACCTTCTTAACCGGCGGCTGCGGATTCGCCAGCACGAGCTGTCCATGCCGTCCGGCCATTGCCTTTTTTGCGCTCAGCAACACGCGCAAGCCGAGACTGCTGATGTATTCCAGGCCACCGAGATCGAGCACCAACTGCTTTGCGCCGCCCTGCGAAAGCGGGGCCAGTTCTTTCCCGCACCCATCCGCGCCCTCCGCATCGAGCCTTCCAACCAGGCGAACAACAACACGATCTTTTCCTCGCTCTTCGACCTCAATCTTCAACGCCATGCCGGACGCTCCTTTCCTGTGCAGCTTTTCAACCGCACATTTCCCGTCATTCCAGTGAAGTCTACCCATCCACTCAACAAGGGGTCAATCGGGGATTGTAATCCGCCTCTCCGGTATCACTGTCATCGCCAGCGCACCGACAATCAACGCGGCGCCCGCAATCATGCCGGACGTCAGTGTTTCCCTGAGAACGGCATACGCGAACGCCGAGGCCAGCACGGGCTTGAGGAAGAAAAACATGGAGCCCCGAGCGGCGCCGGTCTGGACAAGGCCGTAAAAGAACAACAGGTACGGGATCACGGTCGCCACGATTGTGATATAAAAAAGGCGGCCCCAGGTTTTCAGCGAAAGCGCGACAAAGGGATATCCTTCGGTCGCCCAGGACAGGAGCAGAATCAGGGCGCCTCCGATGAGACCCGCAAACGCGGTGATCACGATCGCACCGAAACGAGGCATATATTTCCGGGAGAGAACGGAATAGAGGGCGAACGCCGCCTGCGCAACCGTCATCAATAATATCCCACGCACCCATCCCGACCCTCCCGTCCCGCGATTCAGCGCAAGAACAGCGATACCGGCAAGGCCGAGCGCCATCGCGATCATGCGGCGTCCCGTCATTTTTTCGCCGAGTAGTTTCGGGGCAAACACTGCAACGAAAACGGGGTTGGCGCTGAAAACAATCGCGCCGACGTTGGCCTGAAGATAGTGCAGGGCCGTGTGGTAAAAACTGATAGCAAGCGTTACACCCACCAGCCCGAGGCCAATCAACACTCCCGCATCCGCCCACGTGAACGGATGTTGCCTCATGGCGAGTTGCCTGGCCGCGGGCAGCAACAGAATCAGCCCCGTCAAAATGAACCGGATGGCCGCGAGACGCAGCGGAGGGATTGTTTCCTGGATCATTTTGACAGCAACCTCGATCGTGCTGAACAAAACAATCGCCATCAGGAGCGCGGCATAGCCCAGCAGTTCTTCCCGCGTCAGTCGCGGCGTTTGGTGAATATCGTTCATCCCGCAGCCGACACATCCTTCCGCCCCAGCAACTCATAGGCCACCACCGACTGCTGCTTGCCGCGGATCGTCACCGGCCCGATGCAGCGCGCCTCGATCCGGCCGCGGGCCAATTGATAGGTGCTTTCGCCGATGAGGATCCCTGTTCCGAACTCCTTGTTCGCCTCCTGCAGGCGGGCGGCGACATTGACGGCGTCGCCCATCACCGTGTACTGGAAGCGCCGCTCCGAACCCATGTTGCCCGCCGTCATCAAGCCGGTATTGATTCCTATTCGCATGGCGATTTCGCACCCGCACACTTCCTTCAACTCCTTTTGAAGTGCGGCCAGCCGCTCCTTCTGTTCCAGCGCGGCATAGCATGCCTGCACGGCATGATCTTCCACCGGCTGCGGCACACCCCAGACGGCCATGATCGCGTCACCGTAAAACTTGTCCACGTAACCGCGCCGGCGCATGATGATATCAGACATGGGCGTCAGGTAGCGGTTCATAATGCTCGTCAACACGTCCGGATCGAGCGATTCCGCAAGCGCCGTGAAGTTTGATATATCGGAAAAGAACACCGTGGCTTCCACCTTGCGCCCGACGAGCGAAAACTGTTCGGGATGGCTCTCCATGAATTCCAACACCTCGTTTGAAACCATCGTCTCGAACATTTCGCGGATGCGCCGGCGGCCTCGCTCTTCCTGCCAATAGCGCACCACGGTCATCAGCGTGTAGATGCCCGCGATGGCAAACACCGGTCCGGTGGGAAGAAATACGAATCGCCGGGCGAGCAGAGCCCACGCCGTGAAGGCGAGCGTAAAGCCCATGCATGACAACGCGGCCGCAAAGCCTACCCATGCCCGCACCCGCCCGATCAGCAGAATGAGCAGAGCGCCCACCAGGATCGTCGCGAGTGCGTTCACATGCTGCATCCAGCGCGGCTCCGAAAGCATATCGCCCGCCAGCATGTTGTCCACGGCCGTGGCGTGCACCTCGATCCCCGGTGTCTCCGCATGCATTGGCGTCGCCCGGAGATCGCGAAGCCCCGCGGCGGAAGCACCGATCAGCACAATGCGGTTGGAAAACGCCGTCGCATCAAAGCTTCCCGCAATCACGGACGCAGCCGACACGGAAGGAAACGGGTCGGACCGGAAATTGAGCACAAGATTTCCACCGGCATCCGTGGGGATGGCCAAGTCCCTGACTTGTATGCGCTGCACACCCTGCCCTACCTCCTTGTCATAATGAATACCGATCAAATCCGCGCCCATCCGGAGACGGACCGCTTCGATGGAAAGCGCGGGATACAACTGATCCTTTCCGCGCTGGAAAAAGAGCGGGGTGCGGCGAACGACATTGTCCCGGTCGGGAACGGTGTTGAACACGCCTTCCGACTCGGCGGCCTCGCGGAGGACGGAAATGGAGACCACCAACCCTTGAGCTTTCGGCAGGAAGCGGCGTTCCACTTCGCCGCGCTCGAAAAAGCGTCCGCGATAAAGCGGGTCGTGATCGTCGTGAAAATCACCCGGCTCGACATAACAGCCTAGCACCGTTTTTCCCCGGCGCAACGCCGTAGCGAAAGAGCGGTCGAAATCCTCCATGTCGCCGGGGATTCCATGCACACGCACGTCGCGTTCCGCGAGGCGGCTCCACTCCTCCCGGGCCACGGCCGGGGATGTCCGGTCCGGCTCGGGAAACACGGCGTCGAAGACGACCACCGCCGCTCCGAACTGCCGGAGCTGATCCGTCAACATGGCCAGCAGGTGACGCGGCCACGGCCACTGTCCGAGCGCGGCCAGGCTGCTCTCATCAATATCCACCAGCACCACGGCATCCGAACGGGGAGGCTGCGCCGACTGTCTTAACAGGACATCGAGTGATTGCTGCGCGATGGAGGTGACGAACGGGGGCTCGAAAAGGACGACCCCGAGCGCCAGCAGCACCGCGAAAAAACCAGCCCAGAGATCAAGCCGACGATTCATCGGCGCGCTCCAGCCTTTGCACCAGCAATCCCTGTCTGCATGCGGGCCACGATACCGTCATTTTGTTCACGGTACAAGGTCCGTGCCGTAGGTGAAGTTGATCACGGTTCCGTCGCCATGCGCAAAACGTCCGCTTCCTATCGCGCCGGTTACCGGGCGCGCGCCCGTTCCCGGGCCCACGAGGCTTCCGGTGATGTCCGAGGCGGTCAAGGTGCCCATCCCGTAAACGGTGCCGTTGGCGCGGAGCGCATACGAATCCGGCCCCGTTCCGGAAAGATGTCCGTTCGCGCTGATAAGGCGCGTGCCGTAAACGACATCCATGAAATCGCCCGCGGTCATGTCGCCCGCATGGAATGCGCCGGACCATGTCGGCGAAGCGCCGCCACCGGGAATCGTGACATTCAGCATCGCCGTTCCGAAAATCCGCGAGAGGTAATTGCCGGAACTGATCGTTGCCATGACGTGCCCTGGACGATCAGACGGCGTGTGCAGATTATAACCGGCGGCGCCGTCCACCAGCAATTGAAAGGCCGCGGCGGAGAGCGTATCGCCGACGACGTAATGTCCGTGCGTCTCTTCGTGCATCAGACTCCCGCCGCCGTGATCCACGGTCTGCTCGCCATCCCACTCGCCCCATGTCCAGTTTTCGCCGACGCCCCCGCCATACAGGTCCGCGCGGACCTGTGGATTCCGGATAGACGCACCGTAGCGGAAGCCGTCCACAAACGTACTGAACGAAGGCGCGAGCAATCTGAGATCGTTGATCGTCGGCGCAGCCGGATTCTCAAAGACACGCAGATCAAGATCCAAATTGTATTGCGCGGCCAGGCGATTCAAATGCATGACAACTTGTCGCTCCACAAGCAACGGATCATCGCTGCCGTATGCGGCCGAATGCAGCTCGCGTATCGGAGCGGCGAAATCAATGGGCACCCCGATGGACGCCGCATAGCCGAAGCGCGACCAGCCGCCTGATTCAACGGGAATCTCGCTGCCCGCACGCCGGAATCCAGCCAGGGCTAAAGCCACATAACCGGGATCGTTCATAATGGTTGCGGAGTTAAGCAGCGTGGCCCCTACGCCCTGCGACTGCCGGCCGAAGAACTGCAGATCGGATATCGGCCCGAAGAAGGGTCTGCCTCCCGGATTCTCCACATAAAAACCACCGGTTCGCGTATTCAGGACCAGCAGCCCCTGTCTTAACTCCGAAGCCGGATCGTGAGGCACGGGCGTGCGCGGGGGAAACAGTGAGAGCGTGACTTCATATTTCATCGCTCGATCCGCAGGCAACGTGGAGCCCGCAAATGCCGAAGCGGGATACCCCCAGTACAATAATCGCTGGTCTTCCTTGTTGCGGTCGGTGCGAACGACAAACTCCTGCAGGTTGTCATTCGCGATGCGCACCCCGGGCGACACGTCGCGCGACACCCATCCCTCGTACCACTCTCGCCCGCCGAACTGCGCCAGCGGTATATCCCTGAACGAAACGATGAAGGGTGCATACGCAATTCCATTCGCATCCACCCGCCGCCCTTCGATATCCACGCTGGTGAAGCCGTCTCCCAGCGTGCCGGTCACACGATCATATACAACGACGTTGTTCAGCGCCGCATACTGGGTCATATCCACATAGCTTCCGCCCACGCCACCACCCTTCAACATTGCGGACGGGGCGGCCGGCTGCACAGGAGCCGCCGGCTGATTCTGCGGTTCCACCAATTGGGATTCAGGATTCGCCGGATCGTTTATCACCTCGTCTCGCAGCGCCTCGGCCGGATTCCCGGTCGTTGTCTCGGTTGTGGGCGGCGAGGGTTCGTCCTGTTCCTCTTCGCTTTCCCGCGGTCCTTTTTGAGGCTCACCTTGTTCTCCGGAAGCCTCTTCGCTCTCCGGCTCGCCGGACGGCGTCGTGCCGTCTGAAAGCGTCTGGATGTCCTCATCCGTCAACATCCCGCGCTTTGCGCGGCCGTCATCCCAAACCTCCATCCACCCCGGACCGCGCAGATCCCAATGGGCGCCTTTCGACGACGTGATTCGCACAAGGCGACCTCGCGGCACGCGAACCACATAGACCCGATCCGACTCGTCCCCGCACCAGAAACCCAGCTCGCAGCCCCGGATACCGATGGTGGCTCTGCCGGTTTTCACGGTGAAGCGATCAGGATTCAGATCGGTGATGCGCCCCGTCACGATGCGCGAGAATCCGCGCAGCATGCGGATGATCATGGTGTTCTCTTTTGCCCGGGCAGGCGCGTAAACATATTCATCCAGCACCGCTTCCGTTTTTTCTCCCAGCGAAAAGAGCGAATCGTCGCTGAAAACCACCTGGAGTTTCGCTCCTTCGCCTGTGCGGAGAGTGTCTCCCATGAACACAGATTCCCGCAGCTTGAGCGTTCTTGTTGTTCCATCCGGCGAAGCGGCCTGCACACAGCCCTGCAGCCCGACCACCACGCCGATGGGTTCGGCGGCGGAGACAGCCTGTGCCGCAAGCGCGACAATCAGGGGCAGAACAAAATAAAAACAACGTTTCATAACGCCCCCTTTCAAAACTGCAGATAAGTGCTCAGGGAGAACACATTCCTCTCGTATTCATATAAACCGAAATTCGAATTGTTGTTAACCCGACGGTAGTTGAGCGTTACGCCCCAACCGTCGGAAAGCGACTGCATGATGCCGACCACCGCCTGCCACTGGTTATCGCTGCGGTCCTTGTCCTGGATGCCGGGCAGGAGCTTGTCCTGGTAGGACATCGTCTTGTACTGGCCGAACCCGTACACCGTTGTTCGCGAAGCGATCCGCGCCTCGCCGCCAAGAGCCACGTCAAATCCATGCGCCTCGTGCGCCTTCACCTGTGCATCTTCATAATAGTAACCGGCGGTCAGGGCCAGGCTTCGCGCCCCCTGCCCGAAGAAGCGCTTCAGCGTCTGTTCCGCCCGGTAGTAGGGTCCATCCCGGCTATCGCCTTCGCGGTACTCACGCTGTTCCAGTACCAGTCGCGTGATGTGATGCCATTCCGGCGAAGCGGCGAACAGGAGGGAGGGCTCGAACCCGCCGATAAGCAGGTAACGCTCGTGCCCGACCTCCAGGTAGTCGCACTTTACCGGCAGATCCAGCAGAACCCGCGAAGACACGTGACGGAAGCCCGCTTCAACGCGCGCATAACCGATCTCCTGGTCCGACGCATCGGCCAGCCAGTTTCCGTATCCCGTGAACCCGCCCGTGAACAACCATCCACCCCGTGCGCCCGCATCGTAGGTTGCCGAAGCCGATGCGCCCAGCGAGGCGCCCCACGATTCTTTCGGTTGCGATCCATCGGCCACCTCCAGCACGCCGATTACCGTTTCAATGAACCGCGAGGACGGGCCGACATTGACATTGTCGTCATGAAAAACACTCAGCCCGAGTTGGCCGCCGCCACTCCATCGCTTCGTCCGGCGGTCCATGTAGGCAAGATATCTTTCGATGTTCCGCTGCACCTGCTCCGGCGGCCCGGCTTCCATGACACGCTGGAACTCCCGGCGCGCCATCCCGTATTGCTCCATCGCGGTATAGGTTCGGGCCAACTCCAGTCGCGCGCGATGATTGTCGGGATTCATCATGAGCACCCGCTCGAAGGCGAACAGGGCGTGCGAAAGCCGGTCCAGCGCGAGAGCCGACATGCCGTATGCGAAATTGACGGACTCGCTTTGCGGAGTTTCACGGAGCAGGCCGCTGAACACCTCGTACGCGCGCGTGAAATCGCCGGCCTCGTATGCGGTCCATCCATCCTGAATCGTCGGGACCTCCGCTTCGCACGCCATGGAAAAGGCGATGAACAAGCAGATCCACAACGCCGGCCGAATCCTCTTCATGTGAAGCCTCCCTGCTGGAGCATGGATATTACCCGTGCGGCGTAAAAAACTCAAACGCCCCACTGACCACACTTTGCAAAGTGTGGTCAGGGTGCGCCGCGCTCTCGACGCGCAACGCAAGTTCTGGTATTCATCTTCCCTGTATCGCGCAATGGCAACGATGCCCACGAACGACACAGCGATGAGCGACCTGCGAAGGCACACGTTTCTTGCCTTCTTTGACGACGTTCCCGCAAGCCAGCTCGCGGAGGCGGCGCAAATCATCACGCTGGAATGCGATGACCTGATATTCCACGAAGGCGATCTGGCCGACTCCATTTACCTCGTGCTCAAGGGCACCGTGCGCCTGATGAAAAAAGACTCTTCGGGCAAACCCCAGTTCCTGGCCTTCGTCCGGCCCAACGATTTCTTCGGCGAATTCGGCGTACTCGACGGTCATCCGCGCAGCGCCGGCGCCTTCGCCGCGGAGGACGACACCGTGCTCGCGCGACTTCCCCGCGAAACCGTCATCCGCGTCTTCAATACGACCGGCGGTCAAGGGGTCCTCAAGGTCGCCCTGCACATCATCGCCAAGGTGCGCGACATCAACGAACGCTATGTCGAGGAACGCCTGCGCAAAGAACGCATGACCCTCATCGGCGAAATGGCGGACCGAATTATCCACGACCTCAAGAGCCCCTTCTGCGTGATCCAACTTGTTACCGACATGCTCCGCCGTGATCCACCTGAAGACCTGACCGAACACTGCGACCTGCTGGAATCTCAACTCGGCCGCATGCAGACGCTCGTGGAAGAAATTCTCGAGTTTTCGCGCGGGCGCACTCAACTCAATCGCAAACCGCTTCAGATTGCCGAGGTGCTCGGCCGGCTTCAGACCTACAATCACGAATACCTGGATCGCATGCGCGTGACGCTCTCCGTTGATGCCGTTCCCAAAACCGTTGAAGTGGACAGCGACAAGCTCCTTCGCGTGTTTCAGAACCTGATCAACAACGCGGTCGAGGCGTTTGACAACCTGCCGGGAAAAATTTCAATCCACACCGAGGATCAAGGCTCCTCCATTGACATATCCGTTTCGGACAACGGCCCCGGCATCCCGGAAGCCATGCGCAGCACCTTGTTCGAGCCCTTTGCCACGATGGGTAAAGCCAAGGGAACCGGTCTAGGCATGGCCATTGCCAAGTCCATCGTCGAAGCACACGGCGGCACACTCACGTTCGAAACCGCCATGGGCAGCGGAACCACCTTCCATATCGCGCTCCCCACCCCCACGGCAGGCGCACAACCCTCTCCATAATTGATTCGCAAGGGGAGGTCCTGTACGTTATCCTGATGAACAGTACGGGAGTGATCTCATGACGGCAAAATCTCTCCAGGTAATGGTCTCCAGGGAAGGCGATGTCACGGTCGTGCGCCTTTCGGGGCCCGTGGACTCCGAGTACATCGAGGTATTCAAGGAGAAGATGGACCCCGTGGCTGCCGTGCCGCAGGCACGTGTCCTGCTCGATTGCACGGAACTGACCTATCTCAACAGCCGTGCGATCGGGCTGCTGCTCAAGTACTACAGGCAGATCGGTCATACGCTGGGCAAATTCGTCCTGCTCGGAGTGGACAAGAAAATGGTCCGCACCCTGGATCTTCTGCATCTCGGCAAGGAACTGCTGATTTACGGAAGCCGGGAAGAAGCTCTCGCGGCACTTCGCTGACCGGGGCGCACCGCTTCAGCGGGATCGTTCGACAGGCGACCAGAAGGCTTCCTCCGACCAGAACAGGGCACGCTCCAGCACCGGCTTTTCCTGGACTACGCGTTCGCGAATCTTGTCCAGCAGCTTCACGTACAATCGCAATACCCGCCGGATATCCTCTCCCATTTCATGGCGCGCAAAGAGCTCGTTGTCGCGCGGCCCGAAGTCGAGGTTCGACTGGATGACATCCGCATTCAGGGGAAAGCCCAGGTCATATCCCGTAAGGAGCAGGTGGCGATCGGTATGCGCTTCGTCGCGACCGCATCCGTCAAGATACCAGGTCGGCGAACTGGCGATCGAATCCACGTGCAGCAGTTCAAGAATCTTTTTCTCCTTGTGGAGCGCATCGGCGATATCCTCGATCGGCACGCTGAAGGTGCGCAGCGAAATGGCTCGCTCCATGAATGCCGCGTAAGCCCGGCTGTAGCCTTCTCCCTTGGGAGGTTGCGGCAACTGGAGATTGGCTTGAAGGCTGCGCACGTAGCCCGGCGGCTTGGTCAGCAATTTACAGAGCTTGTGAAACGTCAACTGCCCGTTCCCATCGCCCGCTTCATGATCAAGAACTTCCTGCATGGCGTTGCGATGTGGCAAGCTATTCTATTGTAAAGGTTGCAATACCGGGGCCGGGCTTCTCGTCGCCCGTATCCGCTCTCTTGCTGCGAGGACTCTTGGCCTCGCGCTCGGCTTCCATGATCGCAATGCGATCTGATAGATCGGACAACTGCTTCTTCAACACGCAGATCCAGCCTCCGAGGATCAAGACAAGGCCTAACGCTATTACAAGTTCCATAGTTCTCTCCCCGCTCTGTATGGTTGCATTGTGTCAAACACCACGTGCTTTGAAAACCATTTTCCATGGCATGGCTTCTCGCAACTTGAGCAACGCATGCGTGATGGTATAGTACATCCGAAATGAACACCCCTTCACCCGACGCTCGGACCTCAGGGCTCAAGCGCTGGCTCATAGCCGTACGCCCCTTCTCTTTTCCCGCATCGGTAATTCCTGTTCTGCTCGGCACCGCGCTCGCGGTTGCGGCGGGCGCAGCCCCCTTCCACCTCCCGCGTTTCGTGCTGGCCGTGCTGGCCATGATGAGCCTGCATGCCGGGGCGAATATTCTCGGAGACATCAATGACTTCCGCCGCGGCCTGGACAAAACCGTTACGCCCGTCAGTGGCGCCATCGTCCGGGGCCTGATCTCCGGCAGGCAGGCCCTCGCGGGAGCGCTGACACTGCTGGCGGCCGGATCACTGGCAGGCCTCGTCCTCGCCTGGATGACTGGCCCCGCCCTTTTGTGGATTGGTGTCGTCGGCTTGATCATTGGCGTCTCATACACGGTCCCCCCGCTTTCTCTGAAGTATCGTGCACTGGGCGACCTGGCCGTCTTTCTCAACTTCGGTATTCTCGGCGCATTGGGCGCATGGGTCGTACAAACCGGAACGCCTTCATGGATCCCCGCCCTTCGAGCCATTCCGGTGGCCCTGCTCGTGGTTGCGATTCTTCACGCGAATAATTGGCGCGATATCACATCCGATAATGAGGGGCGGATCAAGACCGTTGCGGCCCTGCTGGGAGATCGAGGCTCGCTGACCTATTACGGCAGCCTCTTGTTCGGTTCTTTCGCGCTGGTGCTGCTCTCGATTCCCCTGACGCGAATTCCCCGGCTCGGTCCGCCCATGCCGATTGCATCCGCCGTCGTACTGCTCGCGCTGCCGCTTGCGCTTAAACTCTGGCGTAAGGCGTTAAGCCGACGTGCGCCGGCAAACCCGACGGACTTTGTCGCGCTGGACGGCGCGACCGCGCAACTGAACTTGGTTTTCGGCCTTCTCTATTCAGCGGGCGTACTCGCCGCCCCGGTGCTCGCGCGATGGATCTAGCTCAAGGCAAATCATTCAGCGAACGCATCGCTCTGCGGCGCGTCACCTTCATGGCCCTGCTTGCGCTCGGCCTCTTCGGCTGGCTTTTCGTGCCGGCGCACTTCAGGCAACCCGGCTTCTGGCCGCGCATGGCAGCTTCCGTCGCCATACTCAACCTCCTGGCATTTGCGCTCGACCGCGCTCACTCGCGCCTGCTGCGCGCCGATCTGCGCGCCCATCCGCTGCAAAAAACAGTCCTGGGCCTGGTTTCCGCGATCGCTCTCTACTTCGTTTTCCTTGCCGGATATTTTGCAACCCGCTTCGTGCTCCCGTTCGCGGGCGCGGAAATCTCATCCATCTACGCGCAAAAAGAAACCGCCCGGACAGCGCAGATCGTTCTTTTCCTTGCGTTGGTTATCGGCCCCGGCGAAGAAATCTTCTGGCGGGCCTATCTTCAACGCAATATCACTCAACGCACCGGCAAGGCATGGGGGCTCGGAATAACTACCGCGCTGTATGGACTGGCGCATGTTTTCAGCGGAAATTTCATGCTCGTGACAGCGGCATTGGTGGCGGGCGCTTTCTGGGGATGGATGTATAATCGCTTCGAGTCACCGCTCGCGAACGCCGTGAGTCACACCGCGTGGGACCTGCTCGTGTTCGTGCTCCTGCCCTTCGGAGCCTGATCACGCAATATCGCTACCGATCGTCGCCGTCGCCGTGAAGCTGCGATTCCGCCTTGCGCTTCGCCAGCTTTGCAAGATTCTCCTCCGCGACCTCCTGCATATCCAGATTCAGCTCCGTGCATAGCGCCGCGACATACCAGAGCACATCGCCCAGCTCTTTCTTCAGCGCACCTTTGCGCTCTTCGGTAATCACCCCGCCGTCGTCGCGAATCGCCTTTTTCAGCTTTTCGCTGATCTCGCCCGTTTCGCCGGCAAGCCCCAGCCCGGCATACGTCCAATTGCCTTTCCCGCGATTCGGATAAACTGCCGTTTCAAAAGCGCCGGACTGATATTCCCTGAAGCCGATTGCCATAAAGAAAACCTCCTGGCGCAACACGCGCCGATTGAAGCCTCCAGAACTACCTTTGCCCGAGCCCGCCAGCAAGGGCAAAGAAATGAAATTTAATCACTTTCCCTTTCCTTTGTGCCCTCGTTGGGGTAAAGTGACCGAACAATGGCAAGAATACTTTTAGTAGATGACGAGGAGTCCGTCCTTCGTACCGTGGGCATGTTGTTTCGCAGCGAGGGCCATGAAGTCGTACCGGTCCGCGAAAGCGAAGTGGCAGCGGACATGCTGAAGTCTTCGCAGGAGTTCGACCTGCTGTTGACCGATATCCGCATGGCGCCTATTGACGGCATGGAAATCATCCGACTCGCCCGCAAAGTCCGTCCCGACATGAACATCGTGGTTATCTCGGCCTATTGTTCCGAGAAGACCGTCAAACAGGCGATGGCCTTGGGCTGCACCACCTACGTGAAGAAGCCGTTCAAGACGGATGAGGTGCTGAACGCCGTTCGGTATGCGCTCGAAAAGTCGGGCTCCTGATACGTTTCCGCAGTTGACGGTCGGACCGTTACGCGGAACCCGCGAACGCTTCGGCAAAATCCATCACGCTTTCCCATCGCTCTTCGCGACGGCGCGCAACGGCTTTCTCCAACACGGTGCGCAGCCGGGGCTCCACATCCAATAACGGACCGGTTCCCCGGGCCAGCAGATCCAGATCCATGGTCAGCTCCGGGAATGGCGGATGACCGGCCAGCAACTGGTAAATAATAATCCCCAGCGAATAAATGTCCGTGCGGCGATCCAGGGTTTCGCCGCGAATCTGTTCTGGACTCATGTAGATCGGCGTCCCGACAATATGTTCGCTCCGCTCCTGCGCGTGAACCAGGCACGCCACGCCGAAATCAATGATCTTGAGTACGCCATCCTTGCTGAGAAGAATGTTGGCGGGCTTGAGATCTTTGTGCAGCACGCCGTGACGATGCGCATAGGAGAGCGCGTCGGCACACACCTGGACAACCTGCCGGACGGTTTCGAGCGGCAACTTGCCATAAAGGCTCAGCACATCACGGAACGTGCGGCCTTCGACATATTCCATCACAAGGAAATAGTGCTTGCCGGCCTTCTGCAGATTGTGCAGCCGCACGATGTGCCGGTGCGACAACTGCATCGCGATGCGCGCCTCTTCCTTCAGCGTGGAAACCGCCAGCGCATCGCGCGTGAACCGGGAACCCAGCACCTTGATGGCCACGGGCATATCGAGCAATTCATCGTGCGCCCGGTAAACCGAACCCGTACCGCCCTCTCCAAGGATTTCCAGAAGCTTGTATCGTGTTCCGAGAAAATTCCTTCCGCCCGCCTTCAGCCGCGGCTTTCTGCCGGCTGCAAAATCCATCGCGCGCTTCAAAAGCGGCACCCGGGTCACCGCCACTTCATCCGATTCGTCCACCAACCGGTCCTGCCCTCTTGTAATGTCGCGCGCCAGCTCCTTGAGCAGGGCATCCTGCCTGCAGAGCGTGCGATACCTCGCCACGCCGTCACTCACGATGTTCACCAGTTGATCGCGGCTCCACGGCTTCGCGAGATACTTCCAGATACCGCCCTCATTGATCGCGCGCACCGTGGCGTCAAGGTCGGACATGCCCGTGACAAGAACGGATACGATGTTCGGGTTCGCTTCACGCGCACAGGCCAGCACCACGTTGCCATCCACGCCCGGCATGCGCAGATCGCAGAGCAACATCGCGATCTCCATTTTCCGGACAATCGCCATCGCTTCCGAGGCCGAAGGAGTCACAATGATCGCCAAAGGGAGCCCCGCGAGCTGGCGCTTCATGAGATCAAGCACCATTACGTCGTCATCCACAATGAGTACCGTCGGGACGTCGCGTGTTTCCATGCGCCCACCAACGCTGTACCCACCGACGGCCGCCAACATCATGGCCCGGGGGGACAGGCAAGCTCTCCTTGATCCGGCAAGGGAACGCTCCCTCGCTGGACTACCAAGAGACATGTACCTCTATCAGTCCCGCCCGTTAAGGGCATCTCTTTCTCCCCTGAATTTGCAATGTCGGCCCGACATGCTAGATTTTCTACGAGGTAAGAACATCAAAACAGGAGTCTGATATGAAAGCATTGGCCGTCGTTGTTGTGTCCGGATTGATGATCGCCGCGCAAGCCGCGTATGCCGGCCCCGCCTGTTGCGGCGCCGGGAAGACGGGCAAGACGGAAAAGGCCGCCGTCAAGCCTCAGACCAAGTGCCCGGTCATGGGCGGCAAGGTCAACAAGTCCACCTACGTGGATCATGAAGGCAAGCGCGTCTATCTCTGCTGCGCCGGATGCGTCTCCAAGTTCAAGGAAGACGCGGATAAATATGTCCGCGAAATGGAAGCGAAAGGCATAGAGCTGGAGAAGGCTCCGGCCGCGGAATAGCTGTCATCACAGGAGAGATGGGGTGCGTTTTCCACCACCCCATCTCCCCACCACCCCAATCTTATCTCTTTCTTCTTGATCCCCCCGCCGCTCCGTGTATTTTGTCCACAAATGAAGAACCGCTCATGGCATAAGGATTGGCGTATCGGGGTCCCGGCAAGGGACTGACCTCGTCCCTTCCACACGGCCATGGACCCCTCCGATCGTTCGGAGGGTTTTTTGTTTGGAGTAACTTTAAGATGCCGGCAAAACGTATAATACCGTGCCTCGACATCACCGGCGGACGCGTGGTGAAAGGGGTGAAGTTTGTCCAGCTCCGGGACGCGGGCGATCCCGTCCAGTGCGCGCGCGCCTACGAGGAACAGGGCGCCGACGAATTGACGTTCCTCGATATCACCGCTTCGCACGAAGCGCGCGACACGATCGTGGAGGTCGTGCGCGCCGTGGCGAAACAGGTATTCATGCCGCTCACGGTCGGCGGCGGAGTCCGCACTTCCGCGGATGTCCGGAAAATGCTGCTCGCGGGCGCTGACAAGGTGTCGCTGAATACCGCCGCGCTGAACAATCCGGATATCATCAACGAAACGGCCGAATCCTTCGGCAGCCAGTGTATCGTGCTGGCGATTGATGCGCGGAGGAATGTCGGCCCGTCTTCGCCGGAGGCTTCGACGCGGCAAGGCTGGACGGTGTATACGCACGGCGGACGGAATCCGACCGCGCGCGATGCCGTGGAATGGGCGCGCGAGGGCGTACAGCGCGGCGCCGGCGAAATCCTTCTCACCAGCATGGATCGCGACGGCACGAAAGAAGGATACGATCTCGAGTTGACCCGCACCATAGCGGAAGCCGTACCCGTGCCGGTCATCGCCTCCGGCGGGGTCGGCACGCTCGAACACCTGTACGATGGAATCGTGAAAGGCAAGGCGGATGCGGTGCTCGCCGCCTCGATTTTCCATTTCGGCGAATTCACGATTCCGCAGGTGAAGAAGTATCTGAGGGATAAAGGCGTGGAGGTGAGGGTGTGAAAAGAAACCGGAAACCGGAAACCGGCATGCCGCGGCGAAGCCCGAAGGGCGAAGACGGGAAACCTGGGTTATGAAGATGAACGAATCAAACATCGAAGAAACGTCCGAACTGAAACTGGATTGGAACAAGCTCGCGAAAGCCGTGTCCGGCAGTCCGGGCATCATTCCCGTTGCGGTGCAGAATGCGGACACGCAGGAAGTGATTCTCGTCGCTTACACCAACGAGCAGGCGTTCCGCAAGGCCATCGCGGAAAAGACGCTCATCCTCTGGAGCACCTCGCGCAATGAACTCTGGGAAAAGGGTAAAACGTCCGGCGAGACGTTCGACCTCCTCGAGGTGCGCGTGAATTGCGAGCAGAATTCGCTGCTCTACAGGGTGCGCCCGCGCCGTGGCGGCATCTGCCACACGAGAAACAAGTCCGGCGCGCCGCGGAATTGTTATTATCGCAAATTGAATATCGAAACAGGTCGCCTGGAGAACATGGACCCGTGAGCTGCATCCCGGACAAAGCCGAGTTCATCAAGCGCGCCGCGCGCGGCAACCTCATTCCCGTGTGGCGCGAGCTGCTGGCCGATCAGGATACGCCCGTCTCGGCGTATGAACGGGTTCGGGCCGCCCTACGCGCAGCCGACCCGCGCGCCCACACCTTTCTCCTGGAAAGCGTGGAGGGTGGAGAGCACATCGCGCGTTATTCGTTTCTTGGCGGTCATCCTCGCGTGACCTTTCGCGCGACGGGCAGAACCGTCGAGTTCACTCACGCCGATGGACATCGCGAAACGATGAAGGATGTGGACCCTCTCGACGTGTTGCGCGAGCACATGACGCGCTACAGACCCGTACCCGATCCCGCCCTCCCCCGCTTCCTCGGCGGCGCGGTGGGCTATATCGGCTATGATGCCGTCGCGCAATTCGAGCGCGTACCGCTGGCCGCGAACCGGGACCTCGACTGGCCCGACATGATTTTCGACATCACGGACACGATCCTCGTGTTCGATCGCGTGAAGCACACGATCAAAGTCGTCGCGAACGCGCTCGTCGAGGGCGATCCCGCGAAGGCCTATGACGACGCGGTCGCACGCATCGAGGAACTCTGTGCGCACCTGTCCGCGCCGGCACCGCATTACCTGATAGACCTGCACGACCGGCTTGAGCCCGTGCAGAGCGCATCGAATATGACGCCGGAGGAGTTTGAGCGCGCCGTGCTCAAGGCCAAGGAATACATTCGCGCGGGCGATATCATCCAGGCCGTGCTGTCCCAGCGGTTCAGCGTCGAGGATCCGGGCGATCCGCTCGATGTCTATCGCGCGCTGCGCTCCGTGAATCCGTCGCCCTACATGTACTGCCTCGATTTCGGCGGGCGCAGCGTGGTCGGGTCGTCGCCGGAAATACACGTCCGCTGCGAGGACGGCGTCGCGGAGGTTCGCCCCATCGCGGGCACGCGCCCCCGCTCGGAAAATGCCGACGAAGACCGCCGCCTTGCGGAAGAGCTGCTCGCCGACCCGAAAGAGCGCGCGGAACACATCATGCTCGTGGACCTCGCGCGGAACGACCTCGGGCGCGTCTGCCGGTTCGGCAGCGTGAAGGTGCCGGAGTTGATGGTCGTCGAGCGGTACAGTCATGTAATGCATATCGTGTCGGACGTCGTCGGCGAAGTGTCGCCGGAACACGACATGTACGATGTCATGAAGGCCACCTTTCCGGCGGGAACGGTCAGCGGCGCGCCGAAAATCCGCGCCATGGAAATCATCGCCGAACTGGAAAAGGCGCAGCGCGGACCTTACGCGGGCGCGGTCGGCTATTTCAGCTTCAACGGCAACCTCGATTCCTGTATCACGATCCGCACGGTGCTCATGGACGGAAAACAGGCGCATGTGCAGGCCGGTGCCGGGATCGTCGCCGATTCCGACCCGCGCAAGGAATACGAAGAAACACAGAACAAGGCGCGCGGCATGCTCAAGGCGCTCGCGCTGTCCAAACGCTACGCGTCCCTCCGCTCTTCATTCGGCATTCGGAAATCGGAAATCGGAAATCCATAATGATCCTTGTCATAGACAACTACGATTCGTTCACCTACAACCTCGTGCAATATCTCGGCGAGTTGGGCGCGGAAGTTCGCGTGATCCGCAACGACGCGGCCACGGTCGAAGAGGTCGCCGCGATGAAGCCGGAGCGCCTGCTCGTCAGCCCCGGCCCCTGCACGCCGAACGAAGCAGGCATTTCCTGCGCGGTGATCGAGAAGCTAGGTCCTTCGATTCCCACGTTTGGCGTCTGCCTCGGCCACCAATGCCTCGGACAGGTATTCGGAGGACGGGTTGTGCGGGCCGAGCGCCTGATGCACGGCAAAACCTCCATGATTAATCACGGCGGAAAAGGCGTGCTCGCCGGAATGCCCAATCCGTTCGAAGCCATCCGCTATCACTCCCTGCTCGTCGAGCGCTCATCGGTTCCGTCCTGCCTCGAAATCACCGCCGAAACCGACGAGCAGGAAGTCATGGGCCTGCAGCACAAAACCTTTCCGGTCTATGGCGTGCAATTCCATCCCGAATCCATCCTGACGCAGAACGGGAAGCAGATCCTGAAGAATTTCCTGGCACTATAACACGGCGTACGCTCCTGCACTTGTATTGCCCCTCCAAATAGCGTAGCCTTAATCTTCACAGTGGGTGGTTACGCCATGGACAAAAACGGCGACATTTACAAGAAGGCCCCCGAAAACGGCGGCAAGCCGAACGGCGATTTACCGATCGTGGAGCTTACGCCCGCCCAGGTTCGCGCGCGCACGATCGCCAGCACGGCCGGATTTGTCGTAATCATGCTCGCCCTGCTCGGTGGCGCGACATGGTTCATTCATCGGCAGGAAGAGGAACGCAAACTGC
>CAZTYH010000025.1:0-35712 GCA_964617565.1 uncultured Verrucomicrobiota bacterium | reverse complement strand
CGATTTCTTGCGTGCCGGAACCAAGCGTCACCGGTTTCTTCTGAAGGCAGGTAAGCAAAGTCGGATCAGTGAAGTAAAGAGCGGCGATCTTTCAATTCGTGCTATTTTCTTTCAATCCGTGCTCTAAAGTCGGATGGAGAACATTTGAATCGCTTTTTAAACCACGCGGAGAAATGATTCTGGTTCTGAAATCCACATTTTTCCGCTATTTCTTTGATATTGAGTTTGGGATCCTTCAACAATTCTTCCGCCTGTTGTTTTTTCTTTGCTTTTAAGAATTCCCGAGGGCTTTCGTTAACTACCAATTTAAAGGTTCTCGTGAAATGCGAAACACTCAGTCGTGCTTCGCAAGCCATATCCGAGCACGTCCTGAAAGCATAAGGGTTTTCGCGCATTGTCTCAAGAATGCCGCAGATAAGTTGCTCACTGCGCCGTCCCGGCTCCGCAGTATTTCGAGCAGCAATATTCTTCATATCTGACACGTCGGATTCCCCATTCATCGGCGACCCCCGAACGTTCGGTCACGAACGAGATTGCAGCATTTTCAGCGCGGCCGACGCGGCGGAACGCAATCGCACATCACCGGAAGATGCATGTGCTTCGATGCCATCCACATCCGTCGAATCGCCCATTTTTCCCAAAACGGCCAATGCAGATACCCGCAAGTGAACATCGGTTGATTCACGCAGCACGGTGCGCGCCAATTGCACAATACGCGGATCATCTTCCGCCGCTGCAATCTGAAGAGCGGTTGTGCGGGATGCGGAACTGTATTCGGCTGAAGATGCCACGACGTAAGCCTCTTCAGCAACGAGGCGGGAGGTGTAAGGCTCATTCCGGCGATTGAGCCTCAATGCTATCAGGGCGGTTCCCGCCAAACTGCCTTCCTTATCCCGCAACGCATCGCCAAACAACTTGACCAGCGCGGGCTGATGTATTCCGGCTTGCACGTACAATGTTCCCAGGTGTTGAACACAGTATTCGCGCCAAACAGGGTCCTGCCCGGTATCGTAGAACAACGTCATGAGATGCCGGATCAAGGAAAGGATATCCGTCGAATTGATCTTGACGATATTGACCAAATGATTTTTCAGAGCGTTCAATTCCTGTGGCCGAAGGCCGGCCTCCTGAGCCGATTGATGCAGGAAGGCATATATTGCCCCGCATTCATCCCGCGTCAAAGGCGACTCCAATTCGCGGGACGCATTCATTCTGGACTGATAGGGAAGTCCAGTGTCAGGGGAAAGGATCGGTTGCAATCTCGCGGGCACAGCACTCATTACAGGCCGCGCTATCTCAAACGACACCCTCATCGGTGTGACCGGAAGCGCCTGGGAAGCCGCAGACTCTGTAGTATCCACGGCAGTCCGTTCCGATGATACCAATTGTTTGGCCGCATTATAACTTGAAGTTGTAGCGGATTTCTTCAGTAAAAACAGCGAAGCCGAAACTCCGACAGCGGCGATAAAAAGCAACGGCCCGACAATTCGTGTTTTCACATTGTCCCCCTTGCCGACATTCCGGATATGTGCCCGACAACTTATAGCGGATACAGCAGACGCACCCTCCACCCCGAGACCGAGACTGAACAGAAGAATGGCGCAACGAACTTCATAAAGTCAAGCGTGCTGACAGTCCCGGCAACAGCAGTTATGACGATGACCTCTTTCGACAGGATAGAAATCTTTTATTTACTCCCCGTCAGCTTGACATCGAACCGGATGACGGCGATGCGCTGATCGCCCTGCTCCACCGTCGCATACATCTCCCCTTGCCCGGCGCGGCGAGCGCGTATCGGCAAACCAACTCTCTGTGTCGAGAACGGCGCCAGGTCCAGCGGCCGCATGCCGCCCCGGAAGTCGCCTCTCCATGTCACGGTGAACGATTTTGGATTCGCCGAGTGATTGATCGCAACCAACGGCAAGTCCGTTTCCAATCCACCCGCCTCAACCTGCGCGGGCGACGCGCGAAACTCAACGGAATTCCCGACGCGCGGCCGGATGAATCTTGTGCAGGCCAATTCAACATCTTCCTGCGTGACCGTCCAGAGCACCTCCAGCCAGCCGGAAGCGGGTATATCCGCGGCAAGGAACGAGACCGAAGCTGTTGATACGGCATCCGGCTCAATTACGATGCGCTGATGCTCAGCTTCGCGAAACACAGTCCCGATCACCCGCACACCGGAAAGAGTTATCGCTTTTCCGCTTTTGTTTCTGACAACGATTTCCAGCCGGTTCGGATCATCCCGAACCGACGGCACGGGGACGCGAACGTTGCATTCAATCCCGATAGCCCGTTCCGCCTTCAGAGACGCCAACGAGCGCTGTCCTGCCGCCCCCTCTCCAGATCCCCCCGGCCACTCGCCGAGGAACGAAAGCTCCTGTTCAATATCGGAAGCGGCGAAAAGATCCAGAACCTGAATCTCGCCCGGCAGAAGCCTGATCGGGAAGCCCTCCTCCACAACCGCACATTCGCCGTTGAGCGGATTGAAAACAACCAAGTCCTTGCTCCCATCAAGAAGCCGCACTTGTGCATCCACGATCCATTCGTCTTCGTTGCGAATAGTGATATGACGCACGGCCTGCGTTGCACCGAAATGTTCCATGCGAACATGGTCCGGCGTGACGGACGCGAACCCCTCCGGCTCCCATCCGGCATCCGCGAGTCGTCCAGCAAGAGGCATACAGGTGTTGATCAACGCTTGATCACGACGAATCCACGCCGGATTGCTGCCATGAAGCGTCCCTGAACGGCTATCCCGATAGAAGCGCGGCACAAAGCCCCAGAACAACGCCTCCTCGAAAGCGCGCTTCACGGCTTCAGGCAACAGGGTGTCGAACGGACCGTTCAACAACACTGCAACAGGTCTCTTTCCCGCGAGCACACGTCTGCGGATCATGCGATCATGCTCTTCCGACACGAATGCCCCGGTGTTCAACCATTCCACTTCTTCAAGAACACCATCTACATGTTGAACATGAAAAGGCGTCGGCTCGGTCGCGCTGCTTCCCAAAACCACTTTTCCCTTTGTGGCAAGAGCGCGGGATGCAAGAGCCATGAACTCGAAGCCGCTGAACGAATTGGCAACACAAGGTCTCAATACGGCCGGCTCGAAAACGCAAGGGAAATCAGCGACACCAATTGCGGTTTCGCGATAATCCGGTGTTTCGGTTTGCATGGCTTCAAAACGAACGCCGGCTATCCGAGGCTCGTTAAGGTAGTCGCGAATGGTATTCCATTCAGCCCCCGCGCGCGTCACCGGCAACTCCGGTATTGCGCCCGCATCGGGGTCCACGTTCACCGGAATGATTGCGCCCGCATCGAAAGCGACAGGCCATTTCCCATCAGCCCCGATGCATGCGCCCAACAGTGTGGCAGCCGAAAGGTCTGCGACGGGACCATGCTCCATCAACCCGAGCCGAAAAAGAATTTCCACGTTTTCTTCCGTGCGCGCCATTCCCGCCGACAAGGGCACCCGCTGAACCCATGGTGCGAGATGCACCAACCCATCAGGATTGAGTTGACTGCTGCGCGCAACTTGCGGTGCGGAATGACGTTTCTGAAAATCAGCCAGAACGGCTCTGAAAGGATTGCCTGTCGCTGATTTCAGGGAGCGGAATTCGCATCGAATCGTGGCGCGTCCGGGGAAATTGGATGTCTGTTGAGTCAACGCGAGGTCATATTGGATGGCCAACGCCTGCTCTTCGGTCCGCGCCAATACACAGAACACGCGCGGCTCGAAAGGATCCGTCTCCACCGACAAGATGTGCGCATCCCGACTGACCGCACCAAACGGATAAACCGATCGCTCCCCGAAAGGACTCGACACGACATTCGCAAGATCCCCTGCCCCGGCATCCAACTGCCGCGCAGATCGAAAGTCATCATGCCACACCCATCCCTCTCCATCCAGAGGCGTTCGGATCTCCAAGCGCAACACGCGGTCATTTTCTGCTTCAAGCCTGCCGGTCACCCGCATCGCACCTGTTCCCGCAGGCTCGACCAGGATCGCCCAGTTCACACCAAGCTCTTCACCCTCGAAAAGAATTGCTTCTTCATTCGCGCGAACGGATTCCGGCTCAAGCGCAACGGATTCCCCGCTTGCGCAATCCTGCAACACAATCTTCAACGGCACAGGTGAATCCTGGAACAAGGGCGTCCATTGCATGGCGGGCCAAGGCCGATCGAGATCGGTCCAGCGCACGGACTTCAACTCCGTATCCAGCCTGACGGACAGGGAGAATTGACCGTAATCCAGAAGGTCGTGGATGTCCGCGGGACTCGCGCGCATGGGAGGCTGCCATTCAGGCAACTCCGCGATGGTATAGGCGACGCTTCCTTTTTCCGGAACCCGATCAACTGTTTGAAGCCGGGCATCAATAGTCTCGACAATCCATGCGCCGCGCTCCAATTCCGGAATGGACGGCAGTACATAGATGATAGAGCGCCCGTCCCGGGCGACAGCCGGAGATTCGATCTCATCCCATTGCCAGCCTCGCGCGCGGACAGGACGGCGATAGAAGCGATATCCCTCAACCATGAAATCCGCCCCCGTGTCCGGCGCGCCGCCGGACGGGTCCGTATCGAGAAATATCCTCACCTGCTCCACGCGGGGAGCCGCGATCGTTGAAACCTCGAACATCAGGCGTCCATTTTCCATGCGCCGCGCGGCCACGCTGCCGACATCCAAGGAGGGGTCTGCCACTGCTGCGAGATCGGCATCACGAACAGCGCCGCCGGCTTGAGCAATCGAGAGAATGATCACGAGACACGCAACGACAATTCGCGGCTGATATGGCTTCATGAGTTCAAGAGTGTAATGGGGAATGCCTATTGGTCAATGGAAGACGGATGCCCTCTTCCCTTCTCATCCTTGCCAGCGTCTTCCGTTCCCCGCATAATCCCGCCCATGCCTGAAGAGAAGTTGATAAGCGGTGAGCCTTCCTCGTGCGCGAATGTCGCGCTTACTCCCGCCGTGCTGCTTCGCATCGCGCGCGGCTTCCTGTGCTTTTTCTGGGGACTGCCCATCGGCCTTCTGCTTTTCACCGGCGCGCTTTCGTTTCCTACGCTACCCCGCATCAGGCTGCCCGCCTACGTGGTCGGCGTACTGATCGCCTATTGCGGGGTCATGTACCTGAAAAGAACAGGGCCTCTAACGGCGCTTTGGAACCGGCGACTTCGCTTTGCAATACTCCTCATGCTGCTGCAGGTATATCTTGCGCCTTTCGTTCACTGGTGGAAAAGGGTTCCATCTGAACCGTATTTCGCCGCAAACGTCATCGTTCTCCTCCTGGTCACAGCATGGACCTTCTTCATTATCAACATGCTGGCCGCCGAACTCGCCCGCGTGTTACATGATTCGACGTTCAGAATCGAAGCGCAAATCAGCGCGTGGATTTCGTTCGTCTTCATGCTGGTACCGCTGCTTGAAGTGGTCGCCGTTTCTGTTTCGCTTTATACCGAAACCGGAAGCCTGCTCTTCGTCGAGCTTCCGCCGGTGATTTTCATGCTGCCTCGATGGGCGTCGGTGTTCGCCCTTGTTTCGTTCACCTCGACGATGGCCGTGACTTGGAAAGCAAAAGGACAAGCGTTGAATCGCGTGTCGGCCTGTGCTATGGCTGCCAAGCCGGAGAATCAAATTCGATGAAAAGATTCAGATGCTTCCGCCGCGATATCGTGCGCTTCCTCGGCACGGCAGGAATCGTCCTGTCCGTGACAGGTGCGGGATTGATCGCAGGCTGCGGACGCGGATCCGAGCCGGCCACGCAGGGAGATGAACCGGACTATCGCGCGCTGATCGAGCGTTCACGCAAAAGACAAGAAGCATCCGCGCGCTACAAGAACCTGGAACAAGGCATACGCGATTTCCATGTACTGCTCGGCCGATTCCCCACCAACCTGAATGAGGTCGTGCGCGCAGGATTCATTGATGTCATTCCCGAACCGCCACCGGGCACGGGCTATGCCTATGATCCCGTCTCCGGAACGTTCCGCATCATGCGATTGCCGCCGGACGGCCAGCAGCAGCAACGCAACCCCCCGGCTCAGTAGATCAGCCGGTGAAGCACGACTTCTTTATTCCACCAATCCGAGCGCTTCGGCGCCCGGACGGTCGGGCGTGATAGGCACGCTGGGCTCCAGGATCGTGATGGATTTCCACTTGCCCCCCAGGAATCGGATAAAAAATCCGATCGCCAGAAGAAAGACATACACGGTCAGCCAGATCCAAGCAGCGATAACACCGAGCTTGAATACGGCGATAATCAGGAACTCCCCCGTGAGCCAGACGCCCCACGCGATGATCACGGAATAGACCATGACGAAACGCGTGTCGCCCGCGCCTTTGAGCGCGCCGGAAAAGACCAGGCTGGCCGCATCCATCATGCCCCAGAGTGCCATCATGATCAGCAGGTAGCGTCCGACCGGAAGCACTTCAGCGATATCCAATGCATCGGCGCCCCGGCCCGTGAACAGCTCGAAGTAAACGTGAGGCAGGAACACGAAAGTCATTGCGATCACAACCATGTACAACCAGCCCATCTTCATGCACGTCCATGTCGCGCGCTCGGCGTATGCGCTCTCGCCACGCCCCTGGTACTGCCCAACCAGGATCGTTGCCGCCATTGCGAAACCGAGCAGTGGCATGAAGGCCAATCCGTTCACTGCAAGAGCGATGTTGCTGGCTGCCAGGGCCACGCGGCCCATGCGCCCGATCAACAGAACAAAAAGTGAAAACGAACCCACGTCCAGCAGCAGGTGCACGGCCGACGGAAAACCGAATTGGAAGAGGCGCTTCATCAGAGGCCAATCCAGCTTCAAATGCTTCGTGGTTTGATACTGCTCGCGCATTTGCGGCCGGAAATACAGAAAGGCAAAAATGGACGGCGCGACAAAACCGGCAATCACCGTCGCCCACGCCGCACCGCGAATCCCCATTTCCGGAAAACCCCACCGCCCGAAAATCATGGCGTAATCCAGCAGAATGTTCACAACGTTCCCCGCAACGTGCGCATACATGTTCGTCAGCGTGTCGCCGCGCCCCGTGAAAAAACTGCTGAACGCGGCGCCGAGTGGAGCCGTGACGCTGCCGATCATCAGGATGTTGAAATACTGCATCTCCGCTTCAAAGACCGGCGGCGCATGACCGCTCACCCGCAGCAACCACCAGCCGATCGGCATGAGGGCCAGCATCACCGGCCACGAAGCGACAGCAAGGATAACGCCCTGCACGGTCGAACGGCTGCACCCCATGCGATCGCCCGCGCCATGATACTGCGCAACAAACGTATTGGCATAACCGGCGAGCGCCATGAACAGACAGATGAGCGTGAATGACAGGATGCCGGCCGGCAGCGCCGCCTGGATCGCCGTCGCGCTGTACCATGACAGGAACATGCGATCGGCAAATTGCATCACCGTGAACGACCCCATGCTGATGATCAGGGGATAGGCCACGCGAAGCACTTCTCGATATCCGCCGGGGATTTCCGTGGCATGGATTTTTGAATCGGCATCGCTCACGACGATTCACCCATTTCTTCCGCGGCATCCGGCGGCAACTTCACCACGCATCCCAGCAACTCCGACACTTCAGCCGCGCGGTCCGCCGGAACCCACAGGCTGGCGCTCTTAATTGAAGCGGACGCCATCCCCTGTCCGAAGATCGCATCTTCGCTCTTCACAAAGAACGGAATCTCGTACTGGTCCAGCGCATGTCCGATCGCTTCGGCCTCCAATTCCGAACCGAAACGCGCCACTTCTATGAAATCGTCGGTTGCCATGGAGGGGAAGATACTTGCAAGCACGCCGTTTCACAAGCTCTCGAGGGTGGCCACCAACCTGCGAGAAAAGACCGGGAGATATGGATCGCGCGCGCCCATGCACAAAACACAATCTCCAGCACGGCATTCGGGGGCAAGAACGTGAATCAAGGCATCGTAGTCACGCACCGCCCACGCCTCCACATTCCGTCTCTTCAGCAGATTCACCAGGTCTTCAGATGTCACGGCCTGGTTGGCCGTCCCGCCGGAGTAAAAGACGGGCAGAATAAACACCCGGTCGCTCGGCCTGCAAATGCCTGTAAAAGCCTCCGCCAGTTCGTTCATCATGCTTCTCAACGGCGCAAACCCGTGCGGCCGCCAGACGCCGAGAATACGCGCATGCATGGGCGCGACCGCCTGCCATGCGGCGCGTATCTTGGCCGGGTTGTGCGCATAGTCGTCCACAACGATCACTCCATGCGCACCGCCCGCAGGCTGCAGGCGTCGTTCGATGCCGCTGAAGCTGCTCAACGCATTCCGCACCGCGGCCAGATCCAGCCCGAGCCGATCGCACAACACCACCGCCGCAAAAGCATTCTCCGCATTGTGCCGGCCGATGAGCGGACAACGGAATGTGAGTCCTTTGTACCAGAAGCTGTGAAATCCGCCTTCCGCCTCGGGAATGAATACTTCTTCCGCCAGGTCCAAGCCACGCAGAAGCGTCGCTGCACCGCCTCCTTCAAGAATCTCCCGAACGCCCGGTCCGCATACGATTCCGCGGCGGACCTGCGATGCGAAGCGCTGGAAGAGCTCACGCACCTCGTTTACTTCAAAATGATCTTTTGAAACATTCGTGATCACGGCCCAGTCCGGCTGGAAACGGAGGAGCGATTTGTCGCTCTCATCCGCTTCAAAGATCCAGACATTGGATCGGCCCACGCGGACATTCCCGATCCTGTACTCGCTTCGCCAGTCCACCAGCGCGCCACCGTTCACAACCGTCGGATCCATGCCCAGGCACTCAAAGATCCAGCCAATCATACCGGTCACCGTGCTCTTGCCCGAAGTTCCCGTCACGGCAACCGCTTTCCGTCCCGCGGCCATGCAGGCAAGCATTTCGGCTCGATGAACAATTGGAATCTTCAGCTCCAGGGCCCGCAAGCGGTCCGGGTTGTCGTCTTCGATCGCGGTACTGACAACAATAGCCTCCGTCTCCGGTTTCAGCCCCGAACCGTCCTGCGCAACAAGACGCAAGCCGGCATTTTCCAGCTTATGAAGCACATCCAGATCTTCACCGCGGTCACGAAAACGGTCCGACCCGGACACCTCCGCCCCCTCGGCAAGCAGGAGTTGCGCAAGGCCGCTCATGCCGACACCTGCCACGCCGACAAGGTGATAATGTTTATGTGCAAAAGTAGTCATCCACAGACCTATTCCCACCCGGAATTGTATGAAAAACCTGCTCGCGAAGCACTAAGAAAGGATTATGGCGGAGTTGCAGATTGACGCGGGGCGCCTGCGTTGTCATTTGTATATCCTGCAGGTGTGCATACACATGGGGAGTCACGCAATGGACCTCGGGATACGCGGAAAAAAGGCATTGGTGGGCGGCGCAAGCAAGGGGCTCGGTCTTGCCGCAGCACAGGCATTGGCGGATGAAGGGTGCGAGGTGGCCATCATCAGCCGGTCATGGGAAAACCTCGACCAGGCCATGCGAACCTTCAAGCCGGGCCAGACCGTGACCTCCATCGCCGCCGATCTCTCCACGGAGGAAGGACTATTGGCCTGCATGGAACAGGCCGATGCGTGGGGCTCCGTGGATATTCTTGTCAACAACACCGGCGGCCCGCCGGCCGGAAAGAGCATGGACCTCGGCGACGATATCTGGCGGAAGGCAAACGAAAGCATTTTAATTTTCGTCAAAAAGATGTGCGATCATTTCGTTCCGCCCATGCGAAACCGCAAATGGGGGCGCGTCATAACCATCACCTCTCTGACCGTTCGGGAGCCGGTGGAAAATCTCGTGCTCAGCAACGTGTATCGCGCGGGCGTAACGGCTTATTTGAAAGGGCTGGCGCGTGAAGTGGCGGGTGATGGCATCACGGTCAATTCAATCATGCCCGGCGCTTATCTCACCGAGCGGTACGAGCAGCTCATCGCCAACACGATGAGCGTGACCGGAAAAAAACGCGATGAAGTCGCAAGCGAAATTCTTGCCAGGCTGCCGCAGGGCCGCTTCCAGCATCCCGCCGAACTCGGCGCCATCACCGCATTTCTTGCATCCGAAAAAGCGTCCGCGATTACCGGCGCCGCCATTCCCGCCGAAGGCGGCATGCTTCGCGGAATGTGACGAGGCATCCGAGGCTGATGCGGATACGCGGAGGCTCTTTGACTTTGAACGCACATTGCTTCAACTTGTCATACACAAGTTCAAACGATCGTGATAAGATTGTTCTTATACAACGAAAGGCACAAAAAGTGTTTGGCGGATCATTCCAGATTGGACGTCTTTGGGGCATACCGATCCGGGTGCATGTCACCCTGTTGATTGTATTGCCATTGATTGCCTTTGATTTCGGACTCGCATTGCGCCCACCCTCCATAATCTGGGGTGTCGTGGCCGCCATCGGGCTGTTCACAAGCATCGCGCTTCATGAAGTCGGTCATTCCCTGGTCGGCGCGCGCAAGGGTTGCCCTGCCCGCGACATCTTGCTGCTCCCCATCGGCGGCCTGGCACAACTCGAATCCATGCCGCGGGATCCGCGTGATGAATTTCAGGTCGCCATCGCCGGGCCTGCCGTCAGCTTTCTTCTCGCCATCATCGGCTGGGCTGCCGGTATCGCGCTGTCTTCAGCGGGGATGCACCGGCCAGGCACCGTGATCATGCTGCTGGGCGCGGTAAATCTCATGCTTGCCCTTTTCAACCTGTTGCCGTCGTTTCCCATGGACGGCGGCCGCATTTTCCGCGCGTGGCTCACCCCAAAACTGGGTCGTCTGACAGCCACCCGCGTGGCCGCGAAAGTCGGACGATTCATGGCCATTGTTTTTGGAATCATCGGCCTGCTTAAACTGAACGTCTTTCTGATCCTGATTGCGCTTTTCATTTACCAGGCCGCCGGTGCGGAATACCGGATGGTTCGAATCCAGGAAGCCAGCCGTCGCTCTCAATCAGGCCCCTGGGTGTCGCTGGGCGATCAATGGCCATACGATGAGGAAATCATCGTCAGCCCGCCCCCATTTGAAACGCGGCAGAACTCGTCTTTCTTTGTGCGCCCTCTGCGCGCGCAGCATGACCTTTTCGACGAGCTGTTCGAAAAGTGGCGGTGACCCCGGAGTTCTGGACGTCGAAGGTTCGATGTTCGGCGTTCAATGTTGAATGTTCGACGTTTACCTGGCCGCTCTACAACTCCACGTAGAACGCCATGTCGGCCTTGATCTCTTTCGCGACTGACTGAACAACGTCCGCTGAAACGGCGCTGTTCACTTTCAGGATCGCGATGGAGTTCTCGCCCTTTGAGTCGTGCGGATTGCGCACATCGTCAATATTGACGCCTGCCTTGGCCAGCGCCGCACCGATCTGCCCGAGCACGCCCGGACGGTCCTTGTACCCGAACACCACCGTATGCCCGCTGGGTTCAAAGTACAGCTTCTGGAAGTCGCTGATACGCGACACCATCATAATGCCTTCGGCTACCGTACCCCGCACGCTTGCTTTCTTGAGTGTTCCGGCATCGAGACTGCACGTCAAATCCACGGTGATGGAATTTCCGTACCCCTTGCCTTCGTCCGTTTCGCGGTTGTTGTACTCGATCCCCATGTCCTTGAGATACTTCTGCACCGCCTTCGGGTCGGCCGAACGATCCAGCTCGTCGCTGATCGCAACCGTGATGGGAACCGCCAGCCAATCGGAGAACGCTTTCAGGTCGCCATAGAAACTCGTTTCGATCAACTTCAGCTTCAAATCCTTTCCAACCACGTGACGGCACAACCGGCTGAGCGTATACGCCAGCTCACCGTACGCCCGGTCCAATCCCTCGGGAATGTCACGGTTCACCACATAACTGGTGATGCCCTTGTCATCATACTCGAGCAACTGTTCCGCTGATCGCTTCGCGGCATTCCAGTTCGCCTCCTTGGTACTCGCTCCAAGATGCGGCAACATGAGATCGGCGATATCCGCCACGCTCTTCGGCCCTTCCTCGTCCTTCGGATATACATCGTTGAGGAAGCGAATCTTCTTCTCGGCTTTGAGCTTGCGCAGATCGGCCTCATTGATGACGCCTGCTCTCGCGCAATTGACCAACGTTCCGCCTGTTTTCATTCGCGACAACAGCTTTTCGTTCACCAACCCCTTCGTCTCACTGTTTTCCGGAATGTGCAGCGTCACGTAATCGCTCTTCTCAAACAGCGTTGGCAGATCCACCAGTTCAACGTGCACCTGCTTCGCGCGCTCGGAAGAAATCACCGGATCGTAACCGAGAAGGCGGCACTCGAAACCGCTCAGCCGCTTCGCGACCAACTGCCCGATGTAGCCAAGCCCCACGATGCCGACCGTCTTGCCGGTAACTTCGCGGCCCATGAACTTGGTCTTCTCCCACTGACCCGCACGGCAGGACGCGTCCGCTTCGACAAGATGCCGGGCATCGGCCAATATCATCGCGACAACCTCTTCCGCGACTGCATTTGAATTCGCCCCCGGCGTATTCATCACGTCCACGCCTTGCTTGCGCGCATGCTTGGTGTCAATCGTGTTGTATCCCGCGCCGGCGCGGATGACGACCTTGAGGGCCGGTATGGCGTCAATCACTTCAGCGGTCACTTTCTCGCTGCGGACCACGATCGCGTGCGCGTCGGGATGCTGTTTGGCAAAGGCTGCCAGGTCGGCCACCTTGTCTTCCTGGACAACCGTGTACTTCCCGCTCTTCTCGAGGATATCCTTTGCAACCTTGTCCAGCTTCGTGGGAATCAGAACTTTCTTCATCGCATATCTCCATTTAGAGTCTGTTCAAGCGTAAAGAAACGGATATGAGCGCGGACTTTACTACCCTCACGGGCGGGCGGCAAGAGTTTCCGATACGCGCCGTTCCCTCTTGACCCCGTATGCACCGCATCCTAATGTGTGCCGCATGCGAAAAGCCTTGTTGATAGTTCTTCTTGTTGCTTTTGCGTGGCCTGTTTTCGATTGCGCCGCGGCAAGCAAGGTCTATGAAGAGACCAGCGGCCGCAAAGGTCGTTACTTTTTCCGCAGGCCTCGAAAGAATACGCCCGACCAGCAACTCGCTTACGCGGACAAGCTTCTCGAAGAAGGCAAAATGCGCCGCGCGATGCGCCACTACCTGGCGTTGACCCGCTTCTGGCCCGAATCGCCGCAGGCCGGTGAAGCGCAATACAAGTATGCCCGCCTTCTCGATCACCGCGGCAAACTGATGGATGCGTTCGAGGAATATCAGCGGCTCTTCGACCATCACACCGGATTCTTTCCTTACGACGAGGTGCTGCATCGCCAGTTTGAACTCGCCGAAATTCTCATGAATCGGCGCAAGGGCAAGTTCCTGTTTTTCCCCGGGTTCACCGCGCCCGAGCGCGCCGCGCCGCTTTTCGAAAGCATTGTTAAAAACGGCCCCCAGTGGGAGCGCGCGCCGGAAGCGCAGTTCTTTGTCGGACAAGCCTACGAGAAGTCGCTCGAATATGAACAGGCCGTGGCCGCTTACATGCGCACCCAGCAACGCTACCCCGCGAGCCCGTTTGCCGAGAAGGCGTCGTTCCGCACCGCTCACTGCTTCTACACGCTCGCGCAGGAAAGCCCGAATAACAAGCAATTGCTGGAAAATGCCTGGGCCACCACCACGCTCTTCCTGACCACCTATCCCCGGTCGGATCTTGCGCCCAAGGCCCGGGAATATGCGGAATCACTTCGCCGCCAGCGCGCGCGCCTGGCCTACAACACCGCCACGTATTATGACCGCATCGAAAAACGGCCTAAATCGGCGCTGATTGCCTACGAGACGCTTTTGAGAGACTTTCCGGATTCCGACTGGACCGAAAAGGCCAAAGGTCGTATAGAAGCACTCAAGAAGATCGTGGAGACCACATCCAATGAAAAATAAACTCGCCGCCCTTTCTTTCGTTCTTTCCGCGGCCCTGATCGGCCTCACGCTGTCCGGTTGCGCAACGTACAAGCTGGGGTCCATGTTGCCGCCTGAAATCCGCACGGTTTACGTCCCCACGTTCCTGAACGAAACGGACGAGCCGTTCATCGAAATTGACGCCACGCGCGCCACCGTTCAGGCCCTGCAGATTGACGGGTCCCTGCGTCTTGCCGGATCTCCCGAAATCGCCGACTCGATCCTCAAGGTTACAATCGTGGGATACCAGCTCGAGCCCATCACGTACGATACGGTGCGCCGTACCGCGGCAAATGAATACCGGCTGCTTATTTCCGCGCGCGTTCTCCTGACGAATTCCAAGACCGGCGCAGTCATTGCGGAGAACCCGCTGATTCAGGGCGAATCCACTTTCGATGTCGCGGGCGATTTCACCTCTTCCAAGGCCCGTGGGCTTCCCGCCGCCGTTCGTGATCTCGGCAGCCGCATCGTTCCGGCTGTGGTTGAAGCGTGGTAGAAAAACCGTTCAAAAAGAAAACCGCCGACGCGTCGCATCGGCGGCTCCCCAAATGTCCTGGCGGCTTCGATCCTAGATTGCGCGCACCTGGTTTGCCGCGCGCCCTTTCCGTCGGACGGCCGTGTTCTTCGTGATCACGCCCACCTTGGCGCTCTTGTCGAGCAGCGAGCAATACGCGCGATAGGCCTTCTCCGCCACGTCCCGATTCTTCTGCTGGATCGCATTGAAAAGCGCGGCGCGAGCGGTTTTGATGCGAGTCCGTACCGCCACATTCTTCTGGCGGGAATTCTCGGATGTTCGCATTCTCTTTTCAGCACTCTTAAGTGTCGGCATTCTCTTGACTCCCGTGTTTCATTCTCCCGCCTGAACCGGCGGCGGTCGGGATTAGCGGCTTACGCTGTTGATCCCGGCCCGAAAAAGTGGTGCAATACTAGCCGCGCGAAAGTTGAAGTCAACCCTGTTATTATTATTCGATCCAAACGGTGGACAAGTTTATCAAGTTCCTTGCAGGGCTCTTGCTGCTCCCCTTCTGCTATGCGGCAACCACGACGCTGGTCACGCTCCTGCGGTCCATTCAGCCCGATTCCGCCGCTGCCATCCCCTGGTCCGTGCGCGGGTTGATCATCGGATTCCTGTTCTGGGTCTTCCTCTACCTGTCCATGTCCCGCCCGGTCCGCAGCTATGTCTTTGCCCATGAACTGACCCACGCGCTCTGGGGATGGGTCATGGGCGCGCGCATCAAGAAGCTCCGGATATCGAAACAGGGCGGCAGCGTCACCCTCTCGAAAAGCAATTTCCTGATCGAACTCGCGCCCTATTTTTTTCCGCTCTACACCGTGCTTGTCATTCTGGCCTATCATGCCTTGGGACTCTTCCTCGATCTGCACGTGTACGAACCCTTCTGGCTGGGACTCATAGGTCTCACGTGGGGTTTTCACCTGACGTTCACCATCAGCACACTGCTCGAACACCAGCCGGATATCCATGAAAATGGGCGCCTCTTTTCCTATGCGCTGATCTACCTGATGAACGTGCTCGGCATCGCGCTGTGGATCGTAATGATCGCTTCCCCCACCCTCACCGGTTTCGGAACCGAACTCGGCAACGAGATAATGACGGCTTTCGTTTTCTGCGCGGCGATCGCGCGCAAGGCCTGGGATTTCTTCGCGGCATGGATTCCGGAAATTTCCAGACATTGGAAAAAATGATAGCCTGTTTTCCAGGCATTGGAACGGGCCGCCGGACGCGGCAAAGATGGGAGAGCGATATGATCTTTTTTAGAAAATGGCTTTTTACCATCGCCGGGGTCCTGCTCGCGCTCGCGGTCCTCGCGGTGAACAAGATCGGCGACTTTTATGTACTCGTGCCCGCCGACAAGTTTTACGTGGACGTGATCGTCGCCTTCCTGCTGCTCGCGGCAGGCGTCCTGCTCGATATCAACATCCAGAAACTCGCATACGAGCGCGCGGTGGAGGAAAACCTCCGTGAAACGAATCGCCGACTCACGGAGTCCATCGCACAGGTCCGCGTATTGCGCGGGTTGCTTCCGATCTGCGCGGCCTGCAAGAAAGTGCGGGACGACAAGGGCTACTGGCAGCAGATCGAGGAATATGTCCGCGAGCATTCCGAAGCCGATTTCTCTCACTGCATCTGCCCGGATTGCGCCAAAAAACTGTACGGGATAAGCGAAAAGGAGCTGAACCTGCAATAAAAGCCGCCCCCCATCCGTTATAGGGATGAATGGAGCGGTTCGTCCATGAAGGACAAACGATGGAAACGGATGACCGGACATGGCTTGCCGAGTATCGCAGGGGCAGCGTGGAAGCGCTCGCCATGCTGGTGGAACGCTACCGGAAACCGCTATTCGGGTTCATTCTCAGGATGACGGAGGGACGCGACGACGCGGACGACATCTTTCAGGAAGTCTGGGTCCGCGCGATCCGCAACATGAGCTCCTATCGCGACAAGAGTTTCGTGAGCTGGCTTTTCCGCATTGCGCATAATCTCGTCATTGACCGCGTGCGCAAAAGACGGCCGATGGAGACGCTCATGCCGCGGACCGACGACGAAGCGGAGAACCCCATCGAGACCCGCCTGGCGGACCCGGCGCCCGGCCCCGATTCCGAGGTCGCGGAACGGGAACTCGGCGCGCGGATTCTCCGGGCGGTGGAACAATTGCCGCTCGAGCAGAAAGAAGTGTTTCTGCTTCGTACGCAGGCCGGCCTCTCCTTCAAGGATATCTCGAAGATACAGCAGACTTCGATCAACACCGCGCTGGCGCGAATGCAGTATGCGTTGAACAAGCTGAGGCATTTGCTGCAGGATGATTACGCCGCGCTGAAAGGAGCCGCCACATGAGCTGCAAGACATACAGGAATCGCATCCTGCTCGAACAGAGCGGGGAACTCGGCGCGATCCAACGAGCCCTTTTGAAGCGACACATTGCAGGCTGCGCGGAATGCCGTAAGTTCAAGGAAGAAACGCTCATCGTCACCGATGCGGCCCGGACACTGACGGCCGATCCGGATTCGGCTCAAATCGAGAACATTCTTTCGTTCGCCCGCCGGGAAGTTTCCCGGAGCGAGGAATTTCGTTTCCGCCCGAGCCGTGAGCCGCTGCTCCGGCAATGGAGACCCGCCCTGCTCTACGCCGGACTGAGCATCCTTCTTTTCATCGCTTTCTTCGCAGTGATTTCACCCGTCCTGCATCCGTCACGACAAGGCGCCGAAACCGCGGTGATGGAAACCCGGTCGGCGCTCGCCTGGGATGATGGCTTTGATGAAGAATTGGATGAACTCAGCAACATGCTGGCGACAGCGGCAAAAGAATGGAGCAACGGGGACGCGTCGGAACTCGATGAAATTGAGCGGTTGGCGCGCGAACTCCTGGAACTGGAGGGAATGCAAATATGAAACGTCTGGCTATCATGCTTTTTGCGGCAGGCTTTGTCCTGTCCGCCGCAGCCCAGGGGCCGCATCACGGGCCTTCGTTCGATGAAGAGGGGCCGGACCTGTTGCCCCCACCTCAACAGCACCCATTCGCACCACCGGACTTCGAGCCGCAGTCCCCCCCCATGCGGTGGATGGAAAATCTCCGCCGGGAAAATCCGGCCGAATTTGAGCGGCTCCAGCAATTGCGCCGCGAGGATCCCCGCGCTTTTCGTCAACAGCTTCACCAGGCGTTGAAGTATGAGCGGGGCATGATCCGTTTGCGCCGGTTTCCCCGAATCATGCAAGCCGTCAACGAAATGCCGGAGGAGCAACGACGAGAATTCATTGAAGGATTCAGCTTCCCTCCCGAGCCAGGCCCGGAGCAGGACCGGCCACAGCAACAGCGACGCCGATTCGGACCTCCATTTCCGCCGGGACCCGAAGGCGAGCCGTCGAATCCCGAGTATAACAGGTTGCAAGGCGAACTGAACGAACTCGTTTTGGCCTATCGCGCGGCCAATGATCCGGCAGAACAACAGAAACTCGCGGGGCCTATCCGTGAAATACTGACTCAGCTCTTCGATCTTCGCGGCCAGACCCGGCTCAAGCATATCGAGCGAATGGAAAAGGACCTGGAGCGCCTCCGGAAAAATCTCTCGGATCGTCAGGCCATGAGGGACTCCGTCATCGAAATTCGCTTCCGCGAATTGACGACCGGCGAAGCAATCGAACGGGAATAAAAAAGCCTCAAGCCTTCCCCGATTCACCGGCGCCGGGGTCTTGATGTTCGGGCTCCGCCTTCACCATGCCAAACCGCTCGCGGCGCACCCACTCAAGATACAAGTCCTGGTCCACTAACTCGGGCGCCTCGAAAACAGGAGCTGGATCCGCCTTGCGTGAAAACTTGCTCGGCTTCAGACGGAAGTCAGGCTGAACCTCATCCAATGCGATCACCTTGCAATGACGCACAATCCGGTCGAACGCGCTGACGTATTCCGTGAAGAAGACACCCGAGATCGCCGGATATTCGTGGTTGGATATTTTTTCCGTGAATTCGGCCAGCACGCGATGACTGTGCTTGACATGCTCATCGCGTGCGGCAAGCACGGCGCGCGCGGACGCATCGAAGTCGGGCTCCGGAGACTGGAACGATGCCGCCAGCAGATTCAACGTTCTCAAGGTTGTGTCATATACCTCGTACAACAGGTTCAATCCCTCGCGCGTGAACCGCGCGTCAGGAATTGCATGCCGCTGCGCGGAAAGCGCTCCGATCATTTCGATATGATCGTGTATCCGCTCGATATTGACTATGATGCGGTTCAGGTACTGGATCAGGATCGCCTGCCGCCGGGAAAGATAACGGTGCGTCAACTCCCTGAGGTAATCGCGCACCGCGAGCTTGATATCGTCAACGGCCTGCTCGTTGCGTGTCAGGCACCCCATCTGACGGCGATCGTCTCGGATAATCAATTCCGCATCCAATTGCATGCTCGTCACGCAGATATTCGTTACACGACGCAACTCGCGCAAAGCCGCCGCCAGCGCATCTTCCGGCATCTTTAGCAGCTCTTGATCCAGGAACGTCGGCTCCGGAGGCGGCTCCCGCGCGGGAACGAGCCGTCGCACCAGCCACGCGTGCGTCTGTATGAATGGGATAATGATGAGTACACTGAGCAACATCTTGATCGTATTCGCATTGGCTGTTTGATGAATCAAATCGCCCGCCGTATGGGGTATGAAACGATAAAAAAGGCCGGCTGTGAGAATCCCGAAGACGGCGCTCATCAGGTTGAATGTCAGATGGGATATCGCCGAGCGCCGCGCCTCCACATTAGTTCCAATACTGCCGAGCAAGGCCGTGATGCATGTACCGACATTCGCGCCGATAATGATCGGATAGGCTTGCTCCAGGCTGGTGATTACGCCTGCGGATATCAGGGCGAAGACCATCGCGATCATCCCGCCACTGCTCTGAATGATCGCCGTAATGGCGGTGGAAACGCCAACACCCACCAGCATGCCCTTCCATGTCGCGCCGTCTATCCCCACGAGGAAAGGCGCCATGACTTCGCGGTACGGGCGCACCGCCCCGCTCATGATGTTCATCCCGAGAAAAAGCAAGCCGAAGCCGAGCAGCGCCTGCCCGACCGGACGTCTTCTTGAATTTGAACCGGTCACATACAGCAGCATGCCGATGCTGATTCCGATGAAGCAATAATCGCCCAACCGGAAAGAGATCAGGTGCATCGCCAGCGTTGTGCCGATGTTCGCGCCAAGCATCGGCGGAATGGATTCCAGTAGAGTCATCAGTCCGGCATTGATGAGTCCGACCATCATGACTGTGGCCGCGCTGGTCTGGATGGTTGTTCCCAGCAGGATGCCGAGCATCATGCCGTTCAGCTTGTTGTGCCCTGCCCGGGCAAGAATTTTGCGCAACCGGCTCCCGGCGGCATGGCGCAGCCCCTCGGTCATGATATTCATGCCGAAGATGAACAGCGCCAGTCCGCCCAGCACGGTAAAGACCAGCAATATTCCTTGGCCGATCGTCATGTTACATCACGCGGCGCGCATCGCACCACAGGCGTTCAAGGTCGTAAAATTCGCGGGTTCGAGCCGTGAAGATATGAATGACAACATCTACGTAATCGGCAACCATCCACTCGCTTTCCGGGGTGCCGGCCGTGCGGTAGCACCTTGTGCCTTCCGCTTTCAGACGAATCTCCAGCTCTCCGGCGAGGGCCCTTAGATGCGGAGAATTTTGGCCGGTGGCAATCAGGTAATAATCGGTGACCGAAGACAGTCCACTCATATCCAGGATGGTCACGTTTTCAGCCTTCCTGGCTTCGAGGACTTCCTTCGCCTTTCGTGCAAGCATCAGCGCTTCGATGTTCCCATCTCCTTCCTGTCGTACAGGGCTTTCGCGCGAATATAGCGCGCAACCGTTTCGGGGACAAGAGCATCTATGCTCCAGCCGCGCCGGGCACGCGCCCGGATATCCCGTGAGGCGATATCCACAAGCTTCCCCCGGAACAGGTTTGCGCGGAGCCGTTCCGGCCACGGCGGATCGAGCGGGATGCGAATTCGAGAAGCTCGCATGCCCGGCCGCGCCATCGTGACAAACTCGCACAGCTCCAGCAACCGGTAGATATCCCGCCACGTATGAAGCTCCGCCAGCATGTCCGTTCCTATAATGAAAAAGAAGTGGTCTCGCGGCCGGCTTTTTTTCAACGCGCGGAGCGTATCAATAGAATAGGACACCCCGCCCCGCTTCAACTCGATATCCAGCACTTTGAAACGCGGTTCGTCATGGGTTGCCGCGCGCAGCATCGCAAGGCGATCACGCCCGGATGCGAGGTCGGGCGCCTGCTTGTGCGGCGGGGCCGCGCAGGGAATGAAAAGAACCTCGTCCAACCCGAAACGCTTCATCGCCTCGCGCGCCAGCACCAAGTGCCCGAAATGCACCGGGTTGAACGTCCCGCCCAACAGGCCCACTTTTTTACGGACTGACTTCATCTCTCGCTTCATCATAAGCAGATGAACGGCCACGGCAAACACGTAATTGCGTCTCGTTTGTGTCTTGCATTACCGGCGCGATTCTCCTAGGTTTCGCACTCATCGAATCGGTTTCAACCCGCATAAAAACAGGAGATGCAACATGTCAGAGATTATTGATGTCATTGGCCGTGAAATTCTGGATTCCCGCGGCAATCCGACCGTCGAAGTCGAAGTCTGTCTCGCCACGGGCGATATAGGCCGCGCCGCCGTCCCCTCTGGCGCCTCTACGGGCGAAAACGAAGCCGTTGAGTTGCGAGACGGCGACAAGAAACGCTACCTCGGCAAGGGCGTCCAGAAGGCTGTCAAAAACGTCAACGAAGTCATCCTGCCGGAAATCATCGGGATGGATGCGCTGGACCAGACCGCACTCGATCAGGCGCTGATCGCGCTCGACGGCACGGAGACCAAGAAGAAGCTTGGCGCCAACGCGATCCTCGGCGTCTCGCTCGCGACCGCGCACGCGGCCGCCAACTACCTCGGCCTGCCACTCTTCCGCTACATCGGCGGCACCAATGCCAAGACGCTTCCCATCCCCATGATGAACGTCATGAACGGTGGAGCGCACTCGGACGCTCCGGTGGACGTGCAGGAGTTCATGATCGTGCCCCGCGGCGCACCGAGTTTCTGCGAAGGCCTGCGCATGGGCACCGAGGTTTTCCACGCTCTCAAAAGCGTGCTGAAAAAGAAGGGCCTTAGCACCGCCGTCGGCGATGAAGGCGGTTTCGCCCCGAACCTCGCGAGTAACGTTGCGGCGCTCGACGCCATCATGGAGGCAATCGTCGTCGCCGGGTACAAGCCTGGCAAAGACGTGTTCATCGCGCTCGATCCCGCGGCCAGCGAGTTCTACGACACGAAGAAAAAGAAATACGTCTTCAAGAAGAGCGACAAGTCCGAGAAGAACGCCGACAAGATGGTGGACTTCTGGGAGAACTGGGTGAAGAAGTACCCGATCGTAAGCATCGAGGACGGCATGGCCGAGAGCGACTGGGAAGGCTGGAAGCTGATGACAGAGCGGCTGGGCGACAAGATCCAGCTAGTCGGTGATGATCTGTTTGTCACCAACACGAAGTTTCTCAAGAAGGGCATTGATATGGGCGTCGCGAATTCGATCCTGATCAAGGTCAACCAGATCGGCACCCTGACGGAAACGCTGGATGCCATCGAGATGGCCAAGACCGCAGGCTACACCTCCGTGATCAGCCATCGTTCCGGTGAGACGGAAGATGCGACCATCGCCGATATCGCAGTCGCCACCAATGCCGGCCAGATCAAGACCGGCTCATTGAGCCGCACGGACCGCATCTGCAAATACAACCAGTTGCTGCGCATCGAGCAGCTCCTGGGTGACGTGGCGCGGTACGGCTGCTGATACGACTACTCATAAAATGCGCGAAAATGGTTGATGGCTTGCGCCATCAACCATTTTCCATTTCCGGTTGAACGATTGTGAGGCGCAGGGATACACTGGTATCGGTGTTCTTATGAATATCTGGGTAATGATTTATAGATTCGGCTGGATTGCCATCGGCGTATTGCTGGTGGTCCTGGGCATCTCTATTTTCGTGCCGCAGATACAGCACCACCAGGAATTAAGGCGCAAAGAGGCCGTGCTGCAGGAGGAGATCCGGATGGAAGAAGAAATCCTCCGTCACCTCAAGGAACAACAGGACCGGCTGCGTTCCGATCCGCGATTCGTGGAAAAGGTTGCCCGCGAAGAATTCGGCTATGTCCGGCCGGGCGAAACCGTGTTCAAGTTCGTTGACCAGGAACGTCCAACCAACCGGATGGCACGTTGAAACTGGAAATAGACAAGTCGTTCCGCTCGCGCGAGTGCCCATCCTGTGGCTGCGAAATCCCGGTCAATAACAACCGCTGCCCGATCTGCAACTATGAATTTCCAGTGCCTACGCATACACAGGTCGGACTCCGTATCGGAGGGGCTTTGATCATGCTGGCCCTCCTGGCCATCATGCTTTCCAGGTGCTGAAGGGCTTCGCATCTTCCGACCTGTGCGGTCGGGCATGAATCAGGTTATCCTCGACGCTTGATCACGATTTGCCGCTTCGGCGGCTCCATCTCCTCGAAGACTTTGCTGATGTCTATCCGCACGGTCGCACCCTTCAACACTTCTTCCTCCATATCCACGTCATCACCAATTACGGGCTGATTTTCCTCGCGTGCGGCGGCTCGCGCCGCTGCCGCGCTGGAGGATTCAAGGGGAACGGTAATGAGTGTTGAGCAGGTCGGACACGATACGTGGTATCCCGCCATGGCTGCCGGCGCATCAATATTCTGGTTGCAGTGTGAGCAGTCGAAATTGATGAATTGTTCCTCTGCCGGCTCTGGCGCAGGCGGAGGTGGCGCCGACTTCTGGGGACTGGGAGAGGCCGGTGGAGCAGATTTCTGAGAGGCTGGCGGTGTTGATCGCTGAGACGCAGGTGCAAAGGGGCTCTCACGCGATGTCATCGTCTTCGCCAGGCTTTCAAGCCGCGTCTTCAAGGTATCCGACAATTCACCGTGCAGGCGCTTCTGGCGATTCAAGTCTTCTCGAAGGTCGGAAGCCTTTACCAAGGCAACAATGCCCAGCAGAAGCGCAACCAGCGACACCACAAGAGCGATAATACCCACCATAACAAATGACCCCTTTCCGGCCCTAGCATACACACATATTGAAATACTGTTGAGTAAATCAGTCCGAATCAAGCAGTACTTGGACACAAAATCCACGTTTAATTAATAATTAGTTATTGTAATCGGTTGCAGATCTGGCAATCTATTTGTCATGATGAACTCTGTAAAAACACCCTTTCCTGCATACGCTGCTCGACTCCTGTTTCTGCACGTTTGCTTGTTCGTGGCCGGATGCGGAAGATTCATTCCTCCGCGCTTCGCGAAACGCGTTCCGCCCCCGCGCCGCTGGGCGACTTCGGCGCAATGGACAACCAACAGCGGCAAAGGCAGCTCGGCCGCTATGACTGACGAGTTCCTCGATGGAAGACAAGCCGTTCGCATTGATTACAAAATGCCGAAATCAGGTCATGGGTATGTCGAGTTCATCCGCGATATCCACGAAGGCGTGGATCCGCACATCACCCCCCTTGCGTTCGACATCAAGGCGAAGGGCATAGGCGGCCTTGAAATCAAGTTGATTGATAGCGATGGATCGGTTTATGGACGAACGCTTCCTTTGGAAAATGAATTCAATGATTGGACATCGGTTGTAATGGATATGAGTACTGTCGAATATTGGTGGGGCGGCGAGAATGCAACGTTTGAGAACTTCGCAAAACTGATGGTGGTTCCTGCCGGCGAAGGCGGTCGCGGAACGATCTGGCTGTCCGAGGTCGGACCCGCTCCGGCGGGAACGCCCCCTACCCTGTCTCCGGCCGGACCGCAACTGGACCCGGACAGAGAATTGCCCGGTTTCGGAGTCCGGCAGCGCCGCGACGCTGTTCTTGCTCCGGAAGAACCACTGGTGCTCGAATGGCTCAAGCACGTCCAGGACACGAGCACATCTGCAAAGAATCTTCTCGGAACACTGGAGGACAAGGAAATCCAGACCTTCAACAACGCGCTCGCCGCCATGGCTTTCCTGGTCAAGGGGGAGCGTGAGCGAGCGGAGCGAATTCTGGATTTCTTCGCCGGCGCGACCGATCGGGATAACACGGAACAATTCCGCCAGAACCTCTTTTATAATGGCGAAGCGCGCGGATTCTTCCAGAATGCACATCCGGTGGAGAAGGACGGACAGGTCTTGTTTTACGCGGACAAGGAAAGCGACCGATGGATGGGCGACATGGTGTGGCTGATGTACACCTACCTGTACTACGACAAGCTTTACGGATCGGGCCGGTACAGCGAAATCGAACAGCTCATGACGGACCTCGTCCTTTCATGGTTCAAGGAAACGGATGAGGGACGCGGCGGGTACGTTCAACACGGATGGCGCAAGGGCGATGTACGGTTGCACGAAGATCACGGTCACCACGAAGGCAACATTGACTGTTATGCATTCTTCCGCCTGCTGGGCATGGGAGATCATGCACGCAAGGTCCGGCATTGGCTCGAGAGCCAGCTCAAAGGCAGCAATCTCCCGCTCGATCTCTATACGTGGCGCGCCCTGGCCTACGCGCCCGAGGGCGCTGAATTACTCGACGTGCCGGATTTCGATCTCCGGTTCCGCAAGACGGTCGAGTTCAACGGCAAAACCGTGGTCGGCGTATTCCATTCGCCCAACGCTCTGGTGAACAACATCTGGGTGGACGGCGTCGGTCACATCGCCTGCGCGTATTTTGCGGTCGGCAATCATGAGCGCGGAAATTTCTACGCCAACCAGATGGACCTGATGATCGTGAACCGCAACCTCGACGGCCGCGAACTCAAGGCCGTCCCCTATGTGCTGAACGCGGAAGGTGGATTCACCGGGTGGGACATTCGTAAGGGCAGCGTTTCGCCTTCCGCCTGGTATCTCTTCGCAAAGAACCGCTTCAACCCGATGCTCATCGAGACCGCGGAAAAGAAATAATTCGCGTTTTTCCGTGCAATTTAATGCAATCTACACGAGACTTGGATAGAGCTATTTACTCCCAATGCCATGCCGTGTATTTATTTACGACAAGGACTGGGACCGTGCCCATTTCTTGTGATGGGAGGGCACGATAAAGTTGTATGCCGTTATGATGTACCGGTGGGCCACAGTTGTATTCGTGTCTTTAACGTTTTGTTTTTTTGCCCAGGCGCACGAGACAATCGTAACGATTGATCCTTCGATCACCTATCAGGAGATCGAGGGCTTCGGCGCATCGCTAACCGACTCTTCCGCGTGGCTGATCCAGAACAAGCTTTCACCTGCCGCGCGAAGCAATCTGCTGATTCACCTCTTCTGCCCTACCAACGGCGCCGGCCTGAATTTCCTGCGCCAGCCCGTCGGATCATCAGACTTCCGCCTGCAGGACTATACCTATGACGATATGCCCTTCGGACAAACCGATTATGGGCTGACCAACTTTTCCATCGCCTACGATGAATCGTACATCATTCCGCTTCTCCAGAAGATCGCCACGCTGAATACGAACCTGAAAATCATGGCGTCATCCTGGAGCCCCCCGGCATGGATGAAGAACGGCGGTGACCTCTATTCCGGTACGCTGAAAACCAATGCATATGGAGTCTATGCCGCCTACCTCCGCAAGTTCATCCATGCCTACACGGCGCATGGATTGCCTATCCATTCGCTGACCCTGCAGAACGAGCCGCTCTACGAACCGAACACGTATGCCGGCTCATACATGGCGGCGTCCAACCAGATTGAATTGATCAAGCGCGTAGGTAGTGATTTCGCGACCAACGCCATCGCGACAAAGATCCTCGTCTATGATCACAACTGGGACCAGTTCAACTATCCTATTACCGTGCTGAACGATGCCGGCGCCGCGGCTTATGCCGCCGGCTCCGCCTTTCACGGTTATGCGGGTGATGTCTCCGTTCAATCGCTCGTTCGGGATGCGCATCCAACCAAGGACATCTATTTCACCGAATGCTCCTCGGGTTCATGGTCCGGCAGCTTCTCCAATTCTCTACTCTGGGATGCGCAAACCTTAATCATCGGTTCACTGCGCCACTGGTCCAAGACCGTGATCAAGTGGAACCTCGCGCTCGATCAGAACGGCGGACCGAAAATCGCCGGAGGTTGCAGTACCTGCCGCGGCCTGGTGACGATCAACACCAACACTTCCGTTATCACCACAAACTCGGAATATTATGCGCTGGGTCACGCAAGCCGCTTCCTGCGTCCCGGCGCGCGGCGCATCGAGGCCTCCGAGACCGCGATCGGAGGCCCTTACACGGTGGCCTTTGTGAATCCAGACACCTCCATGGTCGCGATTGCCTGCAACCCGAATACTTCATCACGCGACTTCACCTTCCGCTGGTCCGGCCAATCCTTCACGTACACTTTGCCCGCAAAAAGCGTCGCCACCTTTACCTGGCCAAACACGGCCGGCGCAACGGTCGAGGTCTGGTTGACGACGGGCGACATGGCCAACCTTCTGAAGAAGCAAACCGTTGACCTGAAATTCCACCCAATCTCATTTGAATGGAAAGGACGCACCTGGAACGTTCGCGATACGCTGGGCGATCCGGATGAAAACCAATGGTCTGCCCAATGCGTGAATGTGGACGGTAACGACTACCTCCGGTTGTCTGTCAAAAATATCGGTGACACATGGTATTGTGGCGGCGTTGAATCGGCCGATTCGCTCGGTCATGGCGTGTATCGCTGGCAGACCGTCGGGCGCCCCGATCTACTCGACTCGAATGTAGTCGCAGGCCTTGGAACGCACAGCCCCTCTCTCCCCGGCCTGGACATCGAGTTCACACGTGCCTATGTGGATGCTCCCACAAACCTATTCTATACCGTGCAGCCCTACTACATCTCCGGGCATCGCAACGAAGGAGCGCACTCATTCACCGGCTCGCTCACCACGCATGAGTTCCGATGGGCTCCGCGCCAGGTGCAGTATCGGAGCTGGTACGGGCACACAGATGCGCCCGCTTCGACCAGCGCGTTGATCTCGGCATGGACTTACGAAGGCGACGACATACCGCCCGACACCAATGAAGTGGTTCGCATGATGATGTGGATGTTCAACGGCCAGTCGCCGCTATCCAGCCAGGAACTCGTGCTGGCCGACTTCTGCTATGAACCGGTTTCAGGCACGTTTGTTTCCGACGATTTCGAGGATGGCACACTCAGCAATATCTGGGTGCGATACAACGATCCCGGCAGCACCCGCATCGTTGAATCCGGCGGACGGCTCCAGGTGACTCCGGCGGCGTCGGACGACGACTCGCTCGGGGTGCGCACGGATACGCCACTTTCATGGGGCGACGACGGAATGAGCTACCTGTTTTCGGCTCATCTCGCCACCATCTCCGTCGCTTTGGCGCGTAGCAGCGGCGGCGCGGATGCCTGGGCTTATCATGCACTGATTCAAGGGCCAGGGACTGCACTTGATCCTTATGCGGCGTCCAACGCGGCTATTCTCCGCGCGGGATACGATGCCTCGGCCGATCAGCTTACGGTTGAGTTTTTGACCAAGCGGTCAAGTCCCGGAACATGGGGCAACTCTCGCTATATCGGAACGATTTCAAGCGCTTCGTCCTTCTTTAACAACTCAGGCATCGAACTGCGCTTCTCGCTCGTTTATTCGAATTATTCGGTCGCCGCGCTCTACCAGGACAATCCAATTTCCATCACAACGGTGTCCGGCAGCAGCACGGGATTGCACAGCTTAAGTGAACTGCTGTTCTCCGGCCACTATTGCGTCGGCGCGCAGAATCATGAGAACGGTCGCGGCGCGGCACAATGGGAGGAGGTCGCGGCGCGAGCTGTGGCAGAACTGCCTTCTACGGCCGGCGGAAACGGTGAAGAGGGTCCCGGGACGACGGTTATTCAGCTGGGCAACGGCAGCGGCGCAAGCACATGGAACGCTCCGCTTGACTCCACTTATACGCGGCATCGTGCCCAGGTGCTGTATCGCCGCGACGATATCGGACGCTCCGGACCCATCACGCAGTTGCTCATAAACGTGCTCAGCGCGCCCGACATCACCATAGATCGCTACACGATTCGGATGCGTCACACCACACAGGAAACGGTGGCCGCCTCGTTCCTGAACAGCGGTTGGACAACCGTACATGTCTCCAACGTTTCCATGCCGTCCGGAACGCGCGGTTGGTACGGGTTCGGTTTTTCGACATCCTTCGTCTACGATGCGCGCAGCAACCTGCTGGTGGATTTTGTATTCGACAACTCGCCGTACAAGGATAATTCGCCGGTTCCTGCCGCATCCTATTCTCCAACCGACTACAAAGCCTGCTTTGTGGTCAGCGCCGACCGTAACGACCCGTTCACATGGACCACGCCCCCTGGCGGAAAGAAATACACTTATAATGGGAACCGCATCATTGATATCCGCCTGGCCTTTCCCTACGAGCCGCCACCGCCTCTCGGTGACAACTTGAGTTTTGAAGACGGCGCGGAAGGCTTTATCACCAACGTCCCTTCATGGAGCGTCAAGGGCTCGGTTTACGCTGGAGCCATTCGCTCAAGCTCGGCCATCCATGGCCGTCAATCGCTCAAGCTGTGGAAAGGTGAAGGAACCGGAGATCAATCACTTTACCAGGCCATAAAATATTTTGCTGCCAGTAATCAATACAACCTTTCCGGCTATATCCTTTCCGAAAACGGCGAACCCTTTTCGGGTGAAAATGCCTACGGCGCACTGCTTCTTGAATGGTATGGAACGGAAGGTCTTCTCCGGACTGATGAATCCGCGCGCTTCGATGCAAGTTATGCCGGCGGCGTCTGGCATCCGTTCAGCATCTCGGCCGTTCCTCCGGTCGGCACTACGTCAGGCCGTTTTTCCTGCGCGCTTTTCAGCTCGCCGGACCAGGCCGGCAGCTTGTTCTTCGATCGTCTTGCGTTAACCGCCACCCCCGCGTCGCCGGGAAGCGGCGGCATTCCGCTCTCACGAACCTATGCGTTGTTCGACAATTTCAACGACAACACCATGAGCAATATCTGGATCCGGTCCGGGGATTTCGGCGCCACAGTCTTCCAGGAAACGGACGGTTGTTTTCGTATCCGGCCTGGCACCAACTGGCAATGGCAATCGTCCGGCTACGTCTCAGCCTCGCCCATTCCGTGGAGCAACTCCAATGCATGGCATGTCTTCTCCGCCACACTCTCCACTATCAAGGTGGATTCCGTGTCCGGCGGCAATGACATCGAAACGCTTCTTGCGATCTGCTCCGAGCAGGATAATCCGTGGTGGTCGGCGAACTCCGTGGGCTTATACGGCTACTATAATGCGTCTGAAGACAGCATTCACATGCAACTGCTCACAAAAACGAACGCTGCCTCAAGCACGGGAACAGAGCGGTTCAATGGAACGATCATCGGCGTTTCGCGCTACCTGAATGCGACAAACGGACTTCGCATCAGCATCGCCCTCGGTCAAGGACAATACGACCTTCGGTTCAATGACCGCGCAGGACTCCCCGTGCCGGTCGCCGTTAATTTCGGATCTTCCCGAGCCCCGCACAATCTCGGAGAAACAACGACCAACGCTTACTGGTACATCGGGGCGCAAAATGACGACCTGCGGCGAGGGACCGTGTACTGGGACGAAACCGCCATCTATGGCACTCACGCCCCGGCAGTCTCATTCCTGTCCGTCGCCCAGACCTCATCCGACGGAACCGGGATCGTGACGATCTCCAACGAGATATGGGACGTGAACGGCGATTTCTGCCGTCTGGGATTGGAGGGAAGCATCAATAATGGTTCCTCATGGTTCCCCATCTTCGCATCCTCCATCGCGCACACACTTCCTGCAGCCCTTGCTCCTTCGCAAACGGGGATCAATGCCTTCTCCATTCAGACGACGAATAATGCCGGGGTGCTTCAGAGCAATCTCGTTGCATTCACCTGGGACACGAAGGGCGCAGGATTCGATGGCCTGACGCTGACAAACGTCCGCCTGCGCCTGCGCGTGGACGATGGCGATGTCGGATTCGGCCCCATCACCAGTATCGCGTTCGCCGTGGACAATGAAGCCCCCGAATCCGATAGTGCGACAGTCACAGTCGAAGGCGGCGCAACGTGGACACTGAACACTACGCTATCGGCCACGTGGTCCGGATTTGCCGACGCCGGATCAGAGGTTGCCGGTTACTACTATTCGGCAAGCAATCAAGAAGGCACCGATTCGGGATCGTTCATCGCCGACACAAGCGGATTCCTGGCTGACGCCGAAGCCGACGCGACCAACACCTTTTATGTCTGGGCCATGGATATCTACGGCAACATCGGCAGCGCCGCATTTTCGCAGATCATGGTGCTGAGCGAGAGTGGTGATTTTGACAGAGACGGGTACTCCAACGCCGCTGAGTCCATTATCGGGACGGACCCCATGGATGCCGAGTCATGGATGGAGTTACAGCAAGCGATGTTGAGTGGCGAGCACCTGATTGAATGGGAAAGCCTCGTCGGACGCCGCTATTCCGTTTATTACACCGACCGGCTTGGCGACGCGTGGCAACCCGTTGTCACTCACACCAATCTGCCCGGCACCGGCGATCCGATGAGTTATTCCGCGGATCTCCAGAATGTCACATCGCGCTACTACCGGATCGGCATCCGCCTGCCGTGACATGGAATCATGGCCAGAGATTCTTATCCCGTGCGTTAGAAACGAAGGCCGACGTTCCCCGTAATCTGGGTGATCGCAAATTCCGCGTACTTGTCGTATTTCTCACTCAGTGTTTCCTGCGCCTCTTCTGTGCGATGAACTGAATCCAGCGTTGCGTCCGTCCTGATGATCCGATACGTCGCGCCCACAATAAGGTCCACATTGCGATTCAATGGGAGCTCCAGGAAGGCGTCCACCTTGATGTTCAGCCAGTTGAAATCCACATGACGCGTACTCTCAACTCCGAGCACACTTGGCGACCCATTATATCGCATCCACGAGAAATCGCCTTGAAGCACGAAACTGGCTGGCCGGTTCGTCATCGAGCCGAAATCAATCCGCAATTCACCGCCACCGCCGATTTGCGGAACCGCCAACCCCGCCGACCCCGTCCCCTTGCCTTTGACCACGTATTCTTTCGGGGGGACTTCGTAGAGAACGATGCCCTCGGCCGGACCGGCATCCACCTCATAGCTCGCAAATCCGCCGTAGATGCCGAAGTGTACCCAGGGAGATACATGAACGCTGCCAACGCTTACATGAAACGGCGTATATTTGGCCTTGGCTTCAACCAGGAGCGTTTCAATATCCGCCGTAAACTTGGTGCCATCGGGTATCCACATGTATTCGTAGTTTTTCCCGTTATACATCACCTCTTCGAGCCCGATATAATAACCGCGTTGCTTCTTCGGCACCTTGCTGGCCGTTTCCTTCATTTTGGCCACCGCCTCGGAATTGGGATTCGCGTGCATCGCATTCAAGTGAAGCGTGACATACTGCCATTGCTTCTCCATTGTTACACCCAGGGTAAGATAGTTGTCATCGAAGCCAAGCTCTTCGATGGTATAGGCTGAAAGAAAAGCGCTGTAATCCGGAACGCCTGACTGATCGGGATCATACGCGCGACGCGTTTCGCGAACCTCCCCCTTATCGAGCCCGATGTAACCGGCATTGAAGGTTATCGAGAAAGGGTTCTCACTCTTCATATACCGCCCCCCGGAAAACCCATTCGCAAAAGATGACTGAATCAAAACCAGGGACATCAGCACGACGGCTATCACGGCCCGATTGCTCATTCGTTTTCTCCTCATGAAAGGTTTCGCCATTATTTACACTATATTCTTCTGTGACGATAGTGCCATGTTCAGGAATCATGCTTGCTCGGACAGCGGCGCGCCTTTAGCCTGATCCTGAAATGAACACAACGGCGTCGCCCATCATTTCGGCATTGCTCCTGCTGTGTGCTGCGAACAGCAACCTCCTCGCAGAACCGGCATCCCCAAGCCCGGCACGCATTGCGCGGGCCTCCTCGGGGGGGGGCGGCTTCGAGGCAGAACGCGCCATTGACTGCCGTTTCGACACGCGATGGAGCAGCGATTTCTCGGACCCGCAATGGCTGGAAATTGACATGGGCCGTGACGAACATCTCGTCGGACTCCGTCTCTTCTGGGAGGTGGCCTACGCCTCCGCCTACTCAATCCACACATCGCTCGACGGCAAGCAGTGGAAATGCGTATACGAAACGACACACGGCGACGGCGGAGAGGATGATATAGACTTCCCGGGCACGGATGCGCGATACGTGAAAATCGAAGGCCATCGGCGCGGCACAGCCTGGGGTTACTCACTGTTTGAGGTGATTCCGAAAACAGCGGAGCATCCGTGGGGTGAGGACAATCCATCCGGATTTTTCCTTAAAACGAAATGGCGTTTTCAGCACGGCGACGCCGAGAAGAACGGCTCTGAGTATATTGCCTCACATGAATCGTGGGAGCGGCAAGGATATCCCAACAACGGTACGGGAATTTACAGGACCACTTTTTTTGTGCCTTCGGAATGGACCAACGCCAGACCTTTTGTCCGTCTGACCGACGTAAGAGATGAATTCGAATTGCGCATTAATGGACGCGGCGTCGCAAAAGATCATGGCCATCGGCGCGTCCTGCAATACGATGTTTCGGAATTACTGCATTACTACAAGCAGAACGAAGTCGTTATTGAAGTGACAGGGACAAACTCCACAAGCGGCATCCTGGGCTCGATAATTCTCGCGCGGGACGAGAAGAGCTATGAAGAAGGCATGCGGAAGCTGCAGAAATCGGACTCGCGTAAGTTCTATCAGTGGCTTGCGCATATCGAACCCGAGGGCTCATTCCCCTTCTGGCTTACCGGACGACAGGGCTTTTGGACCACGGCAGGTGTGGACGGAGATTTCAAGGAGAGCCTGTTCTGCCAGGATGGAACGATTGAGCCTTACAAATGCTTCTCGATCAGTCCATTTCTCTTCGCAGATGGAACACTGGTAACTCGCGAAGACGCACAAGTTGAGCAACTGCTGGAAAAAGGATTTCTTCCGGTTCCCTCTGTCGTATGGACCACCCACAACCTGATCCTGACCATCACGGCCTTCGGATCCGGCCCTGTCGGATCAACAACTACTTATGTTTTGTACAACATACGAAACCGCAGCACGAATGACGTGAGCGGTTCCCTCTTCCTTGCCGCACGGCCCTTTGAGGTCAATCCCCCTTGGCAATGGGGCGGCTTTACAAGAATGGATCACGTGCGCCGGGAGGGAAATCGCATCCGGATCAACGAATTCTCCCTCGTTCCCGTTTCCGCACCTGACGGCTTCGGCGCAACAGGCGTTCCGGAGGACGACATCCTGAAATATTTAAAGGCCGGACAACTGCCGCGAAACGCCGAATTCCATGATCCGGGCGGCACGGCCACCGCTGCGTTGAAGTACGATTTCAACCTTCAGGCAACCGGAGCGGTCACGCATATCCTCGCCATTCCCCTGCACGCCGGATCCGAGGTTGCTGGTTCGGATGAAGAGGTGGAGGCACTGTTGCAGGATGCTTTGCGCCGCTGGGAAGCCCGCATGCCCTCGATGCGCATTCGCGTGCCGGACCGACACATCAACGATACGCTTTTGGCCGGCATCGGTCACATCCTGATCAACCGGGATGGCCCTGCCATTCAGCCCGGCTCACGTGCTTACGAGGCGGCATGGATGCGGGATGGCGCGCTCACCTCCTCGGCCCTGCTGAAGATGGGCTACACGAACGAGGTCCGGGAATTCCTCGAATGGTATGGCCGTTATCAATATGAGGATGGACGCATTCCGGCGATCGTCATCATCAACCGAAACGAGGTTAACCCCGTCCTCGAACTCGACAGCCAGGGACAATGGGTCAGCGCGCTGCTGGAGTACTTCCGGTTCACCGGCGACCGCGCGTTCCTGGAGTCGCAATGGGAATCCATTGTCAAAGCCCTGAACTATCTCGCCAACGCCCGCGCACAGGAAGCCGAAGCGTTGAAGAACAATACACACGACCCGCAGCGCTATGCGGGCTTGCTGCCCAAATCGGTCAGCCACGAAGGTTATTATCCCGAGCCCGGCAATCATTCCTATTGGGACAACTTCTGGGCGGTGAAAGGTTGGGCCGACGGCGCGGTCATCGCGAAATTGCTCGGACATGAAAAACAGGAAGCTGAGTTTCGCGCGGAGGAACAATCTCTCCGCGACGCACTCTACAAATCCATCGCCGTTGCCATGGAATGGCACAACATCAATTACATTCCGGGTTGCGCCGAACTGGGCGATTTCGACCCCTCCTCCACCGCCATTGCCATCGTCGCGTGCGACGAACTCGGGCATCTTCCGCAGCCAGCGCTCGGCAACACGTTCGACCGCTATTACGAAGGGCTGCTGCGCCGGAAAGAGCCTTGCTGGCGCGGGAGCTTTTCTCCTTACGAAATCCGCATCGCGCAAGCCTTCCAAATGATGGGCGATCCGGCGCGCGGCAAGGAGGTACTCGATTATCTCATGGGCACGCAGCGGCCTTCCGGCTGGCGCCAATGGCCTGAAGCCGTTTATTTCCCCGAAGATCACGGCGGCTATATCGGCGATATGCCTCACACCTGGGTGGCCTCCGGCTTGATCAGCGCCATCCGCGCAATGTTTCTTATCGAACAACCATCGGACTCATCACTGGAACTTGCCGCAGGCATTATCGAAGAATGGCAGAGAAACGGCGCCGGCGTCATGGACGCCCCGACATGGTGGGGACCGGTCAGTATCCTTGTGAAACGGATGGGAAACAACGTTCACGTCGGGGTGAGAGGCGATTGCAGTCCACCCGGCGGCTTCCGCGTGCGACTGCCGGGCGCAGCCCCCATCAAATCGGTATCACTTAACAGGGAACCTTACGCCTCCGCGGACGGGCTCACGGTTGAATTCGAATCACTCCCCGCAACCCTTGTGATCGAATACTGAAATCCAACCGCGGACATCAGTCTTTCTTCCACGCGCGATACTTTGCGATCAGCGTGTTGGTCGAGGAATCGTGTTTGAGTTCCGGCTCGGTGTCGGACTTCAGTTCGGGCAGGATTCGATTGGCAAGCACCTTGCCAAGTTCGACACCCCACTGGTCGAACGCAGACAAATCAGCCCCACAGACAAATCAGCCCCCAGACAAATCAGCCCCAACCCTTAAAATATAATACATCATCGCCGTCCGGATAGGACATGGCTGATTCTGTTCTCTTGGCGCTGCAGTTTCTTATCCGTCTCCAGACTTCGCG
>CAZTYH010000024.1:32216-36994 GCA_964617565.1 uncultured Verrucomicrobiota bacterium | reverse complement strand
TACATCGTCATGATGATGCCTTCGAGGTGCAACTGCGGATTGGTACCGCTGGTCCGCAGCTTTTCGACAAGATCAATGATCACGCTCAAGCCCTCCAACGCGTAGTATTCGCATTGCAGGGGGATGAGGAGCGATTCCGCTGCGGTCAGCGCGTTCATGGTGAGAATGCCCAGAGACGGGGGGCAATCCACGAAAATGAAATCGTAACGATCCTGCTCCAGGATGGGAGCGAGCGATTCCTTGAGCCGGTGCAGGTAATTGTCCGCCCGCGCGATGTCCACCTCGGCACCCGCAAGGTCGAGTTCGGAGGCGATGATGTCGAGCCGCTTGTATGTCGTCGGACGAATGACGTTTTCCACACTGATTTCGCCGAGCAGGGCTTTGTAAATGCTTTGCCCGGGCGTTTTCTCAACCCCGAGTCCACTGGTGGCGTTTGCCTGGGGGTCGAGATCAATGAGAAGAATGTTCTGCCGCTGAACTGTGAGGCAGGCGGCCAGGTTGATGGCGGTCGTGGTTTTTCCCACGCCGCCTTTCTGGTTGGCAATTGCTATGACCGGAGTCGCCATAATCGGGCCGTAGAATAAGCGGAGGTTTGAAGCGGGACAAGCGTCAAATCAGGGGGCAGAGAGCAGGGACCGGGAATCCGGCCTTTGACTGCTGCCTTCTGGCTACTGCCCGCTGACTTCTGACCTCTGACTCCTCTCTTCCGTCCCCGGCTCGAGCCCTTTCACAACGCCGTCAATCTGCTCCATCTTTCCGTCGAGTTTCCCCAGCCGCTTTTCGGCCTCGCCGAATTTCTTGACGGAATTATCGAGGTGCTGGCCGACCAGGCGGAAGGCTTCGTCGAACCGCTCGAATTCCTTTCGCAGGCCGGCGAGCCGATTGAGCATTTCACGGGCGCTTTCTTCAACGCGCAGGCCTTTCAGTCCGAGCAGTATGGTTTGCAGATAGGCATAAAAGCTGTTGGGTGAAACAGGGATCACCCGCTTCCCGAGGGCGTAGTTGAAGAGCGACATGTCGCCGCCGAAATCGTCGTCCTTGATGATGGTTTCGTAATAAACGTTTTCGGCCGGGATGTACATGAGCGCGAAATCGAACGTGCCCTCGTCCGTGCGGATATATTTTCCCGCGATCGCGTCAATATGGATTTTGACGTCGCGGACAAAAGTGCGGCGCGCCGCCTTTTTTTCGTCGTCGCCCTGCGCTTCGGCAAATTTGCGGAAATTTTCCAGGGGGAACTTGGCGTCAACCGGCACAAATCCGGCTTTCAGTATGATGATGGCATCCACCACCTCGCCGCTGCGGAAGGCGTATTGCATGCGGTAATGCTCGGAGGGCAGGATCTGCGAGAGCAGATCGCCGAGAAAAAGTTCGCTCAGGTTGCCGCGGAGCTTGGGCGAACGCAGCACTTCCTGGAGTCCTGCCATGTCTTTTCCAATTTCAAAAATGCGGCGCGAAGACTCGTCAAGCTGACCGAGCTGCCTGCTTACGCCCTGGATCACCTGCGCCGCGTTATCGAGGCGTGTGTCCAGCGATTTACGTGTTTGTTCGAGTGCCTGCGAGAGTTGCGCGTTCAGCGCGTTGACCTGGTTCTGCAGCAGGGCGAGCGCCTGGTCGCTACGCGGCTCGGAAAGCGCCTTAACGAGTGACGCGCGAATCCAGAGCGCGGCGGCAATCACCACGGCGGCAACGATAATGGCGATGATCCATTCCATAAACCTGAACGCTTTCCCTTTTTCTCATCTCACCAGCATGACCGGCATCTTCGCCCGTGACAGGATCTGCGTTGTCGTGCTGCCGATCATCATTTCGCGAATGCGGTTGTGTCCGTAAGCGCCGAGTACGATAAAGTCGCATTTTTCCTGGCGCGCGGCCTCCATGATCACGGTGGATGCGTTGCCCTCGATCACGCGCGCCGAGGACTGCCGGCATTCGTGAGACTGCATGATTTTGACGGCATCCCGCGATATTTCTTCGGCCCGCTCGCGGTTCCCTCCTTCGGCCACGGTCACGGCCGTGACCGGCAGGTTCAATGCCGCTGTCAATTCGGCCGCTTCCTGCAGTGCTTTACTGGAATGCCCGCTGCCGTCGTATGCGACCAGGATCCGGGTAATGGGCGAGAACCGGGCGGGCGTGACCAGGCACGGCTTTACGGAATGGCGCACTACGCGTTCCACGATCGAGCCGGTTAGTTCGCCGATGACGCCGGCGTGCTCGCCTTTTTGGCCCATCACCACCAGTTCCGCCCGGGCCTCCTCTTCCAGGATCACGCTGGGCGGATGCCCGAGCTTCACCCGGGTTTCCGGCTCGAGCCCGGCGCTGCGGCACTTCTGGCTGAACGAACCTATAACCGCTTCGCCTTTCTCTTCCATGAGTTTCCGGAAGGATTGAACCTGTGCGGCGTAGGGTTGCGCGCCGATCCAGCCGGAGATGTCCGCGAGCAGGGGGCCGTCGAGCATGCGCTGGTCAAGCACGTGCAGCCCGAGGATGCGCGCCTTGAGGCGCGTGGCCAGGTGGATTCCGTACTCCGTTGCGACGTCGCTGTATTCCGAGCCGTCGGTGCAGACGAGAATGCTCTTGATCATGTATCCAGCCTCCGGAGATTGCGGAAATGATCATGCGTCGCCGCCCCGGTCTTGTCGAGCGTGGATTAGAAGCAGAGAAGCAAACTTGAAACTGGAAACTTGCCCCGTGAGGCTGATATGTTACGGGCATGGCTGTGACCAAGAAAACTGTACGTACCGGTTGGCAGGAGTTTTGGGGCATTATCCTCATTGCATTCAGCCTGCTGGTGTTATTGAGTCTCCTGTCTTATGTGCCGGAGGATCTGCCCGTTTTCCGGCAGCCTCCGAACAATCCGGCCCGCAACTTCATCGGTCCCGCGGGCGCCTGGCTTTCTTTCAGCCTGTTCGTCGCGCTGGGCCTCGCGGCTTATATTTTTCCGCCGGTTCTGATGGCCTCCGGGCTGCTCCTGATTTTCAAGAGAGAGGGGCTTGTCTGGCCGAAGATAGCCTGGATGGCGGGGATCCTGCTGATGCTATGCATCCTTTTCCAGGTGCATGTTCCGGCGTGGGAAGGATTGGGGGGACGGCTTGGCCTTACCGGTGGCGGCGGCGAGGTCGGTTATCTTCTGGCTGACGGGCTTCTGGTCCGATTCCTCGGCACGGTGGGCAGCTTGATCCTTGTGTATGGGTTGTTGATTGCCCTTGTCTTCGTGTTGATCGAGATCCATCCGATCGTTCTCGCGCGCCAACTGGCGTTCCTGGGCGACGCGGCCTATCGCAAGGTGGATCAAATGATCACCGAGCGTCGCGATCAGAAGGCGCAGATTGAGCGGGAAGAGCGGGAGATCGCCAAGCGGCGCAAGCGCCTTGAAGAAGTGATGAAAGAGCAGGAGACAACCCGCGCGCGCGCGCCGGAACCCAAGCCGGCGATCGGCCCCGCGGTGATCATTTCGCCGCCGCGCGTCCAGCCGGCGCCCGCTCCGGCCGCACCGCCGATAAAGCCGGAGCCGGAGAAACCCATCGTTGCCGTGCCGCGCAAGGACAAGCCGAGGGAGCCGGTCGCGGCAGATACGAAATCCGTCGTGATGTCTTCTCCGCCTTCCGGATATCGTTCGCCCTCGCTGGATTTGCTTGATCCGCTTCCGCCCGAGTCGGCGCGCGCGATCTCGGGCGATTTCCAGGCTTCCGCTGCCGTTTTGAAGGAAACGCTCTCCGAGTTCGGCGTGGAAGTGGACGTTACAAACGTGGAGCGGGGCCCCGTCGTGACCCGGTACGAACTGCTTCCCGCGCCGGGTGTGCGCGTGGAGAAAATCGCGCAGCTCAGCAACAATATCGCGCTGGCGATGAAGGCCGAAAGTATTCGTGTGCAGGCCCCGATTCCGGGCAAAGGCGTCGTGGGTATCGAGGTGCCGAATTCCAAGACGACCATGGTTTTCCTGCGCGAAATCATGGAGAGCGACGCCTGGCAGTCGGGCAAGGCGGCGCTGCCTCTTGCGCTCGGCAAGGATGTGGCCGGGCGTGAAATCGTGGCGGACCTTGCGGAGATGCCGCACATGTTGATCGCGGGTGCCACCGGCTCGGGCAAAACGGTCTGCATGAATTCGATCCTTGCGGGATTGCTCATGGCGCGGACGCCGGACGAGATGCGGCTGATGCTCATTGATCCGAAGATCGTGGAGTTCACTCAATATAATAAGCTGCCGCACCTCGTGGTGCCGGTGATTACCGATGCGAAGAAGGTGGCGATCGGGCTGCGCTGGGCGATCACCGAAATGGAAAAGCGCTACCGGATCTTCGCGAAGGCCGGGGTGCGCAATATCAAGGCTTTCAACAGCCGCCCGATCGTGAAACAGGCGGAGCTTTTCGAAGAGGGAGAAGCGGGGGACGCGGAAGAGGAAGAACGCACGCCCGACCGGCTGCCTTATATCGTGATCGTGGTGGATGAGCTGGCTGACCTGATGCTCGTTGCGCAGGCCGAAATCGAAAACTCGATCGCGCGGCTTGCGCAGCTCTCCCGCGCCGTCGGTATTCATATGATCCTGGCGACGCAGCGCCCGTCCGTCAATGTCATCACCGGCACGATCAAGGCGAATTTTCCGGCGCGCATTTCTTTCCAGGTTGCGCAGAAGGTGGACAGCCGCACGATTCTCGATGCCACCGGCGCAGATAAGTTGCTCGGCAAGGGCGACATGCTCTTCCTGCCGCCCGGCAGCAGCAAACTCATACGAGCCCAGGGCACGATGACCAGCGATGCCGAGTTGCGCCGCGTCGTGG
>CAZTYH010000024.1:0-32116 GCA_964617565.1 uncultured Verrucomicrobiota bacterium | reverse complement strand
CTCATACGAGCCCAGGGCACGATGACCAGCGATGCCGAGTTGCGCCGCGTCGTGGAGTTCATCAGGCAACAGGCGGAGCCCGAATACGAGGCCGAGATTCACCAGAAAATCGAGAAGAAGGGCGCGGACCTGCCCGACATGGAGGAAGACGACGACTTGCTCGAAGCGGCGATCGAGGTTATCCGCCAGACGCGCCGCGCTTCCACATCGTCATTGCAAAGGCGGTTGCGGATCGGTTACACACGTGCGGCGCGGTTGGTGGACATCCTGGAGGAGCGTGGGATTGTCGGGCCGCCCCGCGGGTCCGATCCGCGCGAGATTCTGATAGATCTGGATGGGGAAATTCCCCAGAATCAAATGGAAGACGAGGAGCTGTAAGATACACATGCCGACTCTGGGCCAGGTTTTTTCAGAGGCGCGCCAGCGCAAAAAGGTGACCGCTTCTCAGGCGGCTGCCGCGACCCGGATGAAAGTTCAGCACATCGAGGCGATGGAACGCGACGATTTCAGTCGCATGGCTGCGCCGATGTATGCCAAGGGATTCATCCGCATCTATGCCGAGTATCTCGGTCTCGATTCCGCGCCGTTTATTGCCGAGTACATGGAACTGCATGCGCCGCGCGAGCGGGCGCCGTTGATGGTGGAAGATTCCAAGCCGAAGCCAAAACGCGAATCGGTCGTAATGCGCTTCATCCGGGTGATAGATTGGACCTCTATTCGCGGCATGCTGGTGTCGGGCTGGCGCTATATTGCCGCTGCTTTGGTCGTTTTGATCATGATCTTTCTTGCCGCCCGAATAATTTCCAGGCCCAGAGCACCGAAGATGGAAGAAGAATTTGCGCAAACGGCGCCGGTGGTGAAAGCTCCTGTTGTGCGCCATGTGCTGCCGGTGATCAAGGATCCCCCGGAACCATATGCAGGGGGATTGCCTTCATCTGTAGGAATCCCGTGAATATTCCAAACATACTCACTGTAAGCCGCCTGGGACTTGCCATTGTCATGATGGTGCTGCTCTCCCTTTCATTTCCGTTTGCCAAGACCCTGGCCTTGCTGGTCTTCATCGTCGCCGGCATTACCGATTATCTTGACGGCCACCTGGCACGTACAAAGTATGGGATCACGGCGTTTGGACGATTGATGGATCCTTTGACAGACAAAGTGCTGGTGTGCGCGGCTTTCGTGGCGTTTGTTGAACTCAAGCTGGTGCCTGCATGGATCGTGGTGGTTATTATTTCGCGCGAATTCCTTGTGACGGGCCTTCGTCTACTGGCGGCGAGCCGGGGAGAGGTGCTGCAGGCCGGAAAATGGGGCAAGCATAAGACGGTCTGGCAGATCGTGGCCATCTCGGCCCTGCTGCTGGGACTGGCGATCCGGCACGATCTGCTGCGGACGGCCACGGCGACCGTGAAGAACAACTACGATTTTGCCTTCCACTGGATAGCTCTGGGGGTGTCCATCGCCGTGGCGGCGGTCACGCTGGCTTCCGGCTGGATGTACTTCATGGAACACCGGGACCTGATCCGGCATAACCGTTGAGCCCGCGGGATGCGCGTCGCACCCCCTTCAATTCGTTGACTCAATTTCCTGCCCCAACATGGGGAAAAGAAAATCGGCTATATGCCGGGCCTTCTGACGCTCGCCGGCCGCATTGAGGTGGCAGTGGTCGGTCCAGTTCTGGGGAGAGATGACGGACGCGGGAAAGGGCGCATAACCCAGGCGATACCGGGTTGCCATATCCAGCAGAATATTCTCATTGCGCAGGACCTGTGCCAATTCGAAATCGTTATTCCTGTAGCTGTTTGGGGCGGCGCGAAACGGAACCAGCAACACCTTTGCTCCATCGGAAAGAATGGCATTTATCAATACGACCATGTTGTTGAAGAAAGAAAGCTGATGAAGGGGGATTTCGCTCTGTTTCTCGACAAACTTGCCGCCGGGCCGGAACCATGGTGTTTTCGGTTTTGCCCCGCCGAGAATCACAAAATGGCCGCCTTCAAGTTGATCTTTGTAGAATATGTTCAGAATCAAGGAGCATAGAAACCGGGATCGTGCCAGCCACTGCCAGTTTCGCGGAAGGGGCCGCAAGGTCAGCATGGGTTGACGCCAGTGGCTGTTGTCCGGGTGGTAATAAGGCAGGGCATATCCCTGGGCGTCATTCCCTCCCGTATTTATTATGACCACATCCGGCTGGTAATAGCGATATTTGAAGAGGAAATGCGTGAGCAGCTCAGCCGTTGTGGCCCAGGGCAGACCGCCATTCATTACTTCCACGTTGTGATACTGTGAAGGAAGGTTCTCGCGTAGCATTCCTTCCAGAACGGCCGGGAACGCTTCATGGGGTTCGGTTACGCTGACTCCATATGTCGTGGATCCGCCCAGGCACAATACACGGAGCACGTCAGGATTTTTGTCCAGCGAAACGGCCGTGCCTCGATAGCCGTCGTTGTTGTGCTGCGGACTGCCGTTTGCCGTGTAGCCGTATTTTGGTGTGCACATGTAAAAGAGGTAGGGTTGGGCCGCCGTGTTTTGCAGTCCGTTTTGATAGACGTATTCGCGATTCAGGAGAATGTGACGGGCAATTTTCATTTCCTCCGTCATCATCCGCCGGGCTGTCCATTCAGGAATGACCAGGGCGAGTAGTATCGGAATCAGGATGAAGACGACTTTTTTGCGCCGGCTGATTATGTGGTTTTCAGGGGATGGATTAGTTCGCATGGAGATGAAAAAAGAAAGAGCGTTTTGTTTTCAATGCAGGAAATCTAACTGATAAATCAAGTAAATCAATGAGGAGGCTGCAACAAAATACGTGATAGGCAATTCCTCATGTCAGTCATAACAGCGCGGACATCCAAATAAGTCTATTGATGACACCGGAGACGCATTTATTCGTGAAGCGTCACGGGAAGGTGAAGCTGACGCGCCTGAACACCTTCATTCACAGCCCATAGTATAACGGGCGTTCTTGATGCCGTAAAGAATAAAGGCGTGTTGCCGTCAGCCCTATCCAAAACCCTGATTATGTAGTAAGCTATTAATCCGCCGTTGCGGGTCCGTCTGCACGGGTTTCTGTGTCCGGAACCGCATGGGAAAGGAGATAATCTGCTTATGAACGACGCGCTTCTGCCCGGCCAGGAAGATCAACCCAGGGAGACCATGTGTTCGAGTTGCGGTCGCTTTGTCGGCGCGCTCACCCGCTGCCCCTATTGTGGCGCGCGGGTCACCACGCGGCTCAGCGTTCGCTTTTTCCGTTATGCGGCGTTGCTGCTGGGTACGGTAGGCCTCGGCCTTCTTTATGTCATGGCGCGCACGCAGCAGATTCCGCGCATCAAGATCGCCGATGTCAAACCGACCATGAATTTCGCCTACGTCCAGGTCGCGGGGACGGTGTCCGGCGATGCGCGGACTTTCAAAGAGGGCGGGCGCATTCGTTCTTTGCGATTCATGGTGGATGACGGTACCGGCGAAATCACCGTGAATGCCTATCGCTCCCAGGCACAGGCGCTCGCGGATGCGGGCCGGCTTCCGCGTCTCGGGGACGAGGTGATTGTCGCGGGTAGCCTCAGCGTTACCGCCGACGGCGATGTCATTATGCGGCTCCAGGTGCCCGAGCAACTGATTATCGCCAGCGCTGAAATGGCCACAACGCCACTGGGCGACATCGGGACCGACATGGTGGGGACGAGCGTGCTGGTGGAGGGCGTCATCGTCGAGGTGAACGCGCCGGGACCGACCAGTCGCGCGCCCTGGAACCTGGTGGTTCGCGACGATACGGGCCGCGGCCAGATCACGTTCTGGAAGGATGTTCATGAGGAGATGCCCGACAAGCTGTTGCTCATGAAGGATAACCGGATTCGCGCGCGCGTCAGTGTCATGACCTATCGCGACGCCATTCAGCTTTCGCTTGCCCGCGCTGCCGACCTTGAGTTTCTCGACAAGCGCAGCAGCAAGCCGGCGGTCAGCAAAACCGCCGGACCGGGCGCGGCATCCGGTCGCGGCGAGGATATCGGGATTGCCGACATCACGCAGGATATGGCGGGCCGTGCGGTTCGCATCAAGGGGCGCGTGAAGGAGATCAATCCGCCGAAGGAGCCCAAGGCGCCCCAGGAAGTGATCGTGGAAGAGGGTGAAAGCACGATCGCCGTGGTCTATTGGGACACTGTGGCTAAAAATCTGCGGGACAACACGCCGATTGTCGGTTCGAATATCTCCGTCGAGGGCACGGTGGGGGTATATGAAGGCAAGCTGCAGCTCAAGGTGAATCATTCGCGGCAGATCAAGCTGCTCGACGCGGTGCCGACCCGCACGGAAGCGCCCGGCGAGCCGGTCAAGATCGCGGCCGTTACCAAGGCGATGTTGAAACAGGTTTGCACGGTGACCGGCACACTGGGCGAGCCGCGTTCCATTCGTGGCGGCGTCGTGTATCCGCTGAGCGACGATTCCGGAGAGATTCAACTGGTATTGTGGGACCGGCGGGTGCCGGGAGCGGACAGGGACAAGTTGTCCGCCGGGACACGGGTGACCGTCACTGCCGAAGTGGATGAATACCGGGGCGCGCTGCAGCTTGTGCCCTCCAATCCGCAGAATATCCGGATGGAGAAGGAGGCGGCCGCGAAATGAGCGCTGCATTATCGGTCCTTGTTGCAACGCTGGTGGGGACGGTGCTCTCGTGCGTAATCTCCGTTCTGCCGGCGCTTCATGCGTACAATGTGCTCGGCGCATTCGTGATGGGCATGTTTGCCCTCACGGCCCGCGGCATCGAATTGGCGCCGGAGGTCTACCTTCCGTTCATGGTGGGCATGATCGTCGGTTGGTCCATGCTCAACACGATCCCTTCCATTCTGCTCGGCGCGCCGGATGAGAGCGCGATGTTCACAGTGTTGCCCGGCCAGAAATACCTCATGTTCGGGCGGGGCTATGAAGGCACGATGGTGACGGGCGTGGGCGGGCTCGCCGGGGTGTTCTTCCTGGTCTTCATCGTCGGCCCGTTTGCTCCGAAAGTGCTTCCGCCGGTGCAGGAGGTGCTGCGGTTGCACATGCACTGGATCCTGTGGGTGATCATCACGTTCATCCTGATGACCGAATGGCCCAAGGGGGGGAATTGGGGCCCGGGTGGATGGAAGAAGTTTTTCGACGCATGGCGCTCGCTGGGGGCCGGCTTGCTGACGTTCTTTCTTTCCGGTTTCCTCGGCTTCATCCTGCTCTACCGTTCGCCGGTCAGCGTGGATGTGGCGTTCCAGAACATCATGCCCGCGTTCGTAGGCCTTTTTGCGATTCCGTGGTGCCTGCTCAATATCATCAGCGGTACCCGTGTGCCGAAACAGCATATCAGCAAATCGCTGGATATTGACGGCGACCTGATCCTGCGGAGTGTCGGCGCGGGCGGATTAGGCGGCGGCTTCGCAGCGTTCTTTCCGGTGGTAACGGGTGGCGTGGGCGGTCTGCTGGCGGGTCACGCCACGGCCCAGCGCGACGAGCGCGTATTCATCATGTCGCAGGGCGTCTCGAAGCTCGTGTATTACGTCGGGGCTTTCATGCTCCTGTTCGTTCCGGGCCTGGGGATCACACGCGGCGGCGCGGCGTGGATGATGCGGCAGCTCTACATGCCACGCACATATTATGATTACTACATGATTCTTGCCGCCATCGCGATCGCGGGGGCCGTGTCGTTCCTGATGATGTCCCCGCTGACCCGCGCCACGATCTGGTTCATCGAAAAGACCAACTATCGGAACGCCTCGGTCTTTGCGCTGGCGATCATCCTCGCGATCGTTTACGTCATGACGGGATGGGGAGGAATCCTCGTGATGACCGTGGCGACGGGCATCGGTCTTATTCCGGTCCTCTTCGCGTCACGCCGCTTGAATTGCCTGGGTGTGCTGTTGTTGCCGATTGCCTGCAATATGTCCGGTTTCGGACAGGATATCGCGGCGTGGCTGGGTTTGATTTAATGAAAAATGGCTGGTGAAGAAAGAAGGTTGTTATGAAAGGCATATCTCATTTCATCTCCGGTGTGACGGCCGCCTCGTTCTGTCCGTGGGCCGTGGAGGCCGCGATGGAAGGCAATCCGCTCTACTTCGTCCTGGGTGGAGCTTTCGGCGTCTTGCCCGACACGCTGGACTTCAAGTTTTACCGGTTCTTCTATTACCACGATATCTATGTGGAGCCCGAAGGAGGCAATCCGGACCCGCAACGCATTGCCGAGCAGGCGGCGAAAGCCGTCGAGATGGCCTTGAAGGAGAAGCGCACCGTCAGGCTCAAACTCTCGACCGTTCGCATGGGTGCTGATTTCTGGCGGCAGTACAGCATCAAGTTCGACAGCGAGAAGCAGGAGGTCCAGGTTCGCATCGGTGCCGTCGTGAACACCGGACAAGTTCCCGTGCCGGGCAGCGAGCCGAAGGAAAATCAGAAAATCGGACGCGCGAAATTGGTGTGTCCGATCGTGCAGACTTACGACGCGGTCACGCGCGTGGATATTTTCGACGGACCGACGTTCGCGATGCAGCCCGATGAGCAGGGTCGCGTGGTTCTTCATTTCCTGCCGTGGCATCGCAGCTGGACGCACAGCTTCACGCTGGGCGCCGCGTTTGCCGCGCTCGGATGGCTGATCTGGGGTTGGCAGGCCGCGGTGGTTATCATGGCCGGACTGTCTGTGCACGTGCTTGAAGACCAGATGGGTTTGATGGGTTCCAACCTGTTCTTCCCGATCACGAAGAAGCGGTTTCACGGTTTGCACCTCATGCGCGCCGGCGATTCCGTTCCGAATTTCGGCGTGGTGTGGACATGCTGCCTGTTGATCTTCTGGAACCTGTACCGGCATATCCCGTCGCCGACGTTCAAGTTCACGTTCCTTCAGTTGGTATTCTATGGAGCGGTGATTCCTCTCGGCGCGTTCTGGCTCGCACATTTTCTCCTGACGCGCGGAAAGAAGGCGGAAGAGGCGGTTGCGCCCGGGCAGGACGAGTTTGATGAACCCGTCGCCGCGAGCTGAGGAGTTTTGAGAAGGCCTGGGAGGGGCAGCGGCCTCGCTGCCCGCAGAGCGCTTTTACGGGAACAATTCCCCAAGCGTGCTTGGCGGCGCACGCCTTGTCGCGGATCGGCTTGCCGATCGCACGCGTTTACGAAGCCCTTCACAGTGTTCCAGAAACGGTCCGCATCCCATGGTCATACCACCCGCCGCTTCGACGGTATGACGCTCCGCCCGATCCGAGGTCACCACGAGAACCGTGCCGGGATCTTTCGCCTCATGAACGAGCCGTTCGATGACCGTGTCGGCCGTATGGTGGCCGGGCGAAAACAAGACCTCGATGTGAGGCGATTCCTCTGCGAAGTCGGAGAGCGAACCCTTGCCGTCGAATACGACGGTAATTCTCTCCGCAATAGCATCCGAAATGTCTTCGATATCCCGCAGAAGCCGTCGCCGGGCAACAGAGAGTTCAGGGGTGTCTTTTGACGGCGCGCGCCGATGCAGGAGACTGTAACCGTCAATAATAACCCAGCACGCAAGCACGGCTGTTCCCCATGATCGTCAACGCTTTGCAGGCCCGGTTGATTCGCGAACGACGAGGTTCGACGAGAGGGTTTCCCGGCATTCCGTGATCTCGTCGCGGAAAAGGGCCAGCATGCGCTCACAAGACAGTTTGCCAAGTTGATACAGGTTGTGCCGGATGGTGGTCAGGCCGGGCGTGGTGAAACTGGCGGCGGATATGTCGTCCACGCCCATCACGGAAATGTCTTCGGGGATCCGCAATCCGCGTGTATGGATATAACGCATGGCCCCGATCGCCATGCGGTCGTTTCCGGCCATGATCGCCGTCAGCGACGGATTCTTCTCAAGCAGCGTTTTCGCTGCCTCATAGCCTTCCTCCTGGCTCCAATCCTTGCCGCCCGGCGCCCAGGGAATATTTTTCTCACTGAGACCCTTTTCGCGGCAGCGCGCGATGAAGGCATCGCGGAAATCAACCCCTGTGAATGTGTTGATGCCGGCGATCATGCCGATGGAGCGATGGCCCAGGCCGGTTAAATGATCGGCGGCCTGCCGCGCGGAATCCTTGTAATCAACGGCGATAAAGTTCAGTTCGCTGCCCGGGAAATAGTGGTTAACGAGAAGGAATGCGTACGGACTGTTTTCGAACACGCGGAGGTAATCGTCGTTTATCGAGGAAGCGATGAAAAGCATGCCGTCCGCGCGCCGTGCCTTGAGGAGGTTCACATACTCTTCGCTCTGCACGAATTGCTCGTTGGCGACATCGAGCAGGAGCTTGTAGCCCTGTGCAGTGGCGTGATCATAGATGCCGCTGACGATCTCGCCGAAATAAATGTCGGCAAAAACATGGTTGAGATGGGGAACCACCACGCTGAGGGAATGGCTCATCTGGGAGGCCAGGCCGCGGGCATGTGCATTAGGCTGGTACGAATGTTTGCGCACGGATGCCAGCACGCGGTTGCGGGTCTTTTCGCTGATGCGTGGGTTGTTGTTCAGCACAAGCGACACCGTGCTGAGCGATACGCCGCACTCTTTTGCTATTTCCTTGATCGTCGTCTTGCCCATGATTGCCTGTCTCCCCGGTGTGTCAAAACGCTTTATCCATAGCGCGTTCCAGAGAGGGAAGCAACAGGATTAGAGCGGTTTACCAATCTTTGATATCGGTCGCATATGGCCTGTTTGAAGCGTTTTCGCAACCTCTTGCGGGAAAATAAGGCGGACGCTATGATGTTTTGGCACGGGATGCCGTTATTCGAAATCCTGAAAGGAGTGACAGATGATGCGCAAAATCGCGTTTTTGTTCTGCTTGCTGGCCTGCGGCTCGATGGTTTGCGCCGGTTTGAATACAGACTGGGCGTATCATGACGACAACGACGGCGAGGATGACCGGACCACGGAATATGTCCCCAGCAAGGATTTCTCTTTTCTCGGTAATGGCAGTGCCACGATCAAGAACAATGAGCCTGTTGTTTTATACATCCTGACGGCAAACCGGTTTGCGGGTGAAGCAGACTCGCAGGTTTTGGTTCGATGGTGGAACGGGGAATCCGAGCACTGGATCATGGGAAGTTGGGTGGACAATGTTTATCTCGGCACCGGCGATGCGGATGCGGGACGCTTCCATGGCCTCCCGATGGATGCGCCGGTCATGCTGGATATCTGGAAGATTGAGATCAGCCCTGATCTCACGCGCCCGGGCGATAATTTTTATGCAATCCAGCTCAAGGGATGGACCGAGGGAGGCGAAGAAATTGCTTACCTGTTGCGCGATGCATCCGACGACAGTTGGAATAACAATCTCAGGCAGGCTTTGTCGAGCTCCAGCTTCTTCGGACACGACTGGAGCGTGAAGATCGAGGAGTAAAGGGAGCCGGGGTCCGCGGTGGATATCTCTGGCCGACCTCTGACTTCTGGCTACCGATGGCTCACCGGTCTGAACCGGATGCGGTGGGGCTGGTCCGCATCATCGCCCAACAGCTTGCGGCGGTGCTCGTGATACGCTTCGTAGTTTCCTTCAAACCATGTCACCTGGCTGTCGCCTTCGAATGCGAGGATGTGCGTCGCGACACGATCGAGGAACCAGCGGTCGTGGCTGATCACCACGGCGCAACCGCCGAAATTCTGCAAACCATCTTCCAGTGAACGAAGTGTATTCACATCCAGGTCATTCGTCGGTTCGTCAAGCAGCAGCAGGTTCCCGCCGCTTTTCAGCAGCTTGGCAAGATGTACGCGATTGCGCTCCCCGCCGGAGAGTTGGCCGACTTTCTTCTGCTGGTCGCCGCCCTTCAGGTTGAATCGCGAGCAATAAGCCCGGCCGCTGATGTCGCGCGTCCCGAGCTTGAGCGTTTCCACTCCATCCGTGATTTCTTCGTAAACGGTTCGGTTCGGGTTCAGCGCATCGCGCATCTGGTCCACGTACGAAACCTTTACCGTCTCGCCGACCATCAGTTTCCCCGCCGTCGGGACCTCCTGCCCGGTGATCATCTTGAATAATGTCGTTTTGCCCGCGCCGTTGGCGCCAATGACCCCGACGATGCCGCCGCGTGGCAGGTCGAAGGTGACATTCTCCATGATCAACTGCTCACCGAACGCCTTGGTAAGCCCTTCCGCGCGGACGACAATATTACCGAGCCGGGGTCCGGGCGGGATTTGTATTTCAAGCGTATCCTCGCGGACGTCCACCTGCTGGCTTGCCAGTTCCTCGTAGCGCTTCAATCGCGCTTTGCTCTTGGCCTGGCGTCCGGAAGGATTCATGCGCACCCACGAAAGCTCGGATTCCAACAGCTTGCGCCGCGCACCCTGCTGCTTGCTCTTGATATCGAGCAACGCCTGCTTCTGCTCCAGCCAGGATTCGTAGTTGCCCTTGAACGGATAGGTGTGGCCGCCCTCGAGTTCCAGTGTCCATTCCGTCACGTTGTTCAGGAAATAGCGGTCGTGCGTGACCACGACCAATGTGCCCGCGAGTTTTTTCAGGTAGGTTTCCAGCCAACCCACGGATTCCGCGTCGAGATGGTTGGTCGGCTCGTCGAGCAGCAGGACATCGGGATTGGAAATCAACAACCGGCAAAGCGCCACGCGTCTTTTTTCGCCGCCGGAGAGCGTGGAAACATCAGCGTCGGGCGGGGGTAGCCGCAGCGCTTCCATCGCCATTTCCACGTTGTGGTCGAGACTCCAGAGATCGTTGGCGTCAATGATGTCCTGCAGGCGTCCCATCTCGGCGTTGAGTTTCTCGCTCTCCTGATCCGAAAGATCCTTGCCGAGCATGTCGCAGATCTCGTCGTAGCGGTCAATGACGGCCTGCGCCTCGGCGACGCCCTCGGCGACGTTGCCCTGTACATCTTTCTCAGGATTGAGTTGCGGTTCCTGGGGGAGGTATCCGATGCGCGCATTTTTTGCGATCTGCGCCTCGCCGAGGAAATCGGTGTCCTGCCGGGCAAGGATGCGCAGCAGGGTGGATTTGCCGGACCCGTTGCCCCCGATGACGCCGATCTTCGCGCCGAAAAAAAACGCGAGGCTGACGTCATCAAGAACGTTCACCTTGTTGTATTGCTTCGTCAGCCGGACCAGATTGAATACGTATTCGCCTGCCATCTTCGCCTTCCTTTGCTTGCGGTCCGGCAAGGTACCGGAGAACCCCGCCCACACTCAATCATGAACTTTGCGGCACGGAATTGATTTCACCCGGGAGCCGCCCTTTACAAAAAGACCTATGTGAAAACCACTTGAACCATAGACGTTCACCCGGAAAAATGGCTTGAATCGCAGGCCTGGCCGCGGCGTCTAATCCGTGAGAACAGGAAGCGCTTTTCATTGAGCGCCATGCGGGCTATGATGGTCCGTACTTTGGAGAAGGGAGAAATGCGATGAAGACCACCGTTATGACCGTTATTCTGCTCCTCCTTGCGATCGTTTCAACGCCGGCGGAGGGGCCGATTCGCGTGGCTGTCATGGACTTTGAAAACCAGACAGGCCAGCGATCCGACGCCTTGCTCGGAGGCTCGATCAATCCCGCCGCGCTGGCTTCGAAAGGCGTCAACGCGCTCACGCGCGACCTCGTGGGCTCTGAAAATTTTGTGCTGATTGACCGGCGTGATTTCATCAACCAGATAGAACGGTCGCAGCCGATGGATAGCGGCAGGCCTGCCGACGCGAAACCGACGTTTATCCAGGCCGCGCAGGCGCTTAATGCCGATGCGGTGCTGCGAGGATATCTCGAAAGCTTCTCGACCGGTAAACAGGTTGTCAACCAGGGTGGATACAAGACCGAGTTTGCCACGCTGTCGCTCCGGCTGTCCATACAGGCGCTCGATCCCGTTGACGGCACGGTGATTGCCGTGGCCGAAGGCGTCGCCCGCAACAACGTGAGACAGACCGATGCGTCTTACACGGAAATCTCCGAGGACGATGCGCTGGATCTCATGGATCAGGCCATCGCGAAGGCTGTGCCGCAGCTTCGGCAATCGCTTGAAAACCGCAAGGCCCGCGAAGCGGCGCGTCCGCGCGTGCGCCTGAACATCAAGACCTCCGCCGACCCGGCCATGGTGGAAGTGAACGGGTTGCTGGTGGGCACCACGCCGATCGTCGGGTTGCAGGTGTACCAGGGCGATCACGTGGTCACGATCGGCAAGCCGGGCTACCGCGATATCACCAAGCGCATCATGCTGGAAAAAGATACGGCGATCGAAGTGCCGATGATTCGCACGGAGCTTTCGGCGGACGAGATGAAGGAGATTCTTGAGAAGGCGCGGCTGAATATTATCGCGACCGATGGGATCGAGCCGGCGCTCATTATTAAGGAGATTCAGTAAACTTCGAACGTTGAACGGCCCACATTGAACGTTGAAGGAAGGAATCTTTCCTTCAACGTTCGACGTTCAGTGTTCAATGTTGGATGTTGCCATGGATGCGTTCCTGAGTTCTGTTGGCCAGTTTGTTTCCAGTCTTTTTCTGCTCTTCCTCGCACTCATGTGCGTGGTCGGTCTTTTCCTTTCCTGCCTTTCCATTTCCGGTACGTGGCTCGTGGTGTTTGCGTCGCTGCTGGCGTTTGTCTTTCGCGGGAGCGCGTTTCCCGGTATCGGCACGGTTCTTTTCTTCATATACGTCGGCGTTCTGGTTGAGGTCGCCGAATATGTGGCCGGATTCTGGGGGGTGAAGCAGAGGGGCGGCTCGGGATGGGCCGGATTGCTGGCCGTGGTGGGCGGAGTTTTCGGCATGCTGCTCGGCGCGCAGCTTTTAATTCCCCTGCTGGGGAGCCTGATCGGGTTGGTGGCCGGCAGCTTCGGCGCGGTCTATTTCTTTGAGCGTATCCGGCTGAAGGAAAACGGCCGCGCGTTGTACATTGCATGGGGCACCGTGCTCTCGCGCATGTTCGTGGTGCTTTTGAAAGTGACCGCAACGCTGGGCATGACGGCATGGTTGTTCGCGGGAATCCTTTGATGAAATATTTTTCCAGGGATTGGAAAATTTCCCGGCTGTTTTCCCGCCGCGGCGGGCAAGTCCAGGCATTGGAAAAAAGTGTTTTTGCGCTTCTTCTGCTCACCTCCGTTGCTCATGCATGGACCGCGGACAACCTCTTGGGCACAAACGAGCAGCATCATCTTTCCAGGGCCCTGGCTCTAATGGACATGACGGAACGGGATCTCTCGTTCGAAAAGGACATGGGCAAGCCGGAGCTGGTACTGGAGCGGAATCGCCGCCTGCTGACGGACCCGCTCCAGTTGCCGGTGCTGGGCGCGACGGTGCTTTCGGTTGTTTCGAATCACAACACGGTCCCTGTGTGGGCCATGGCAGCCGATCTGCTCGAAGTGCGCTTGTGGGATGCCGACCCGTTCGGCGAGCCGGCCTCGCATTTGGGGCCGTGGCATGAAGTTGTGCCCGCGCTCGCTCTGGCGCTGGACCGATTCCTCGCCGATGCGTCGCGCGCGGCTGCGCGGCTGGATATTGCCTTTGGCGATTTGTCCCCGGAGGACATGCAGCACCTTGCCACGGCCTTTCTCGCGGGCCTGTTCAACGCGGAAGATCGGCCGGAAGTGCGAAATGCGCTGACCGATTCGGGCTTGCCGCTCGAGTTCATCGAACGCGCGATCAGGGAGTCGCTGCAGATCGATCCCGAGCCGCCTGCCCGATCGTTCATCGGCGTGTTGCGGAGGATTGACCTGGGAGCGTTGCTGGACGGAGGAAAAATGTTTCAACGCGCGGTGGCCCGCTTGGCGGAGGATGCTTGTGCCGTGTCGGAATGGCCGGCGGAATCCATCCGGTTCGAAACACCACTTGGTGATGTGGTGATCGGCAAGAAAGGGCCGGACGTGCACGCGGGAGATGCGCTGCTGGTGTTGGACCCCGGCGGGAATGATACGTATCGCGGCGCGCCGGGCGCTGCCAACGGTCTGCTCGGAAAGCGGCTTTCTGCCATTGTGGATATTGAAGGTTCGGATCGCTATATCGCGGAGGGACTGCTGGGCGCGGGCGCGGCGGTTTTCGGGGTGGCTGTGGTATTGGATGTTGAGGGTGACGATTGTTATGTCGCGAAGTATATGGGGCAGGGGGCCGGGCTTTTCGGCGCGGGGTGGATAGAAGATCGGGCGGGTGACGACGTTTATCGCGCGCGCGCTTTCGCGCAGGGCGCCGGGTATGGCGGGTTTGGGTATCTGCTGGATTACGGCGGAAACGATTTCTTCGACGTGGGGCTTTGCGGGCAGGGTTACGCGGGCGTACTGGGTGTGGGTATCCTCCTCAATCGTGCGGGCAACGACCGGTATTTCGCGGGAGGCCGCGAGCATGATTACGAGCGGAACGACGAACGTTATCTTTCCCTCGCGCAGGGCTTCGCGATCGGGATGCGTCCTTTCGCGGGCGGCGGCGTGGCGGCGCTGGTGGATCTCGACGGCAACGACACGTACACGGCGGACGTGTATGGCCAGGGCGTGAGCTACTGGTACAGCATCGGAATGCTGCTCGATGCGGCAGGACATGACACGTACACGCTGCATCAGTACGGTCAGGGCGCAGGCATTCATTTGAGCGTAGGGTTGCTGGCCGATGGCGGCGGGAATGATGTGTACAACGGCGGCATCCTTGTGCAGGGCGCCGCGCATGATTACGCGGTGGGCGTGTTGCTGGACCATTCGGGCAACGACGTTTACACGGCCGATCATCACGGGCAGGGGCGCGCGATCAACAACGCGCTGGGCTTGTTGGTGGATTCGGCAGGCCACGATGCCTATTTTGCGCGTCAGCCCGATCAGTGCCAGGGGATCGGGAACGATGGCGACAAGCGGGAGTACGGCAGTCTTGCCGTGCTGCTGGACCTCGGCGGGCATGACCGCTATTCAAGCGAAGCCGATAATGGTGCGCGCAAGGTCCGCCCTGATTTCGGGATCATTTATGATTTGGAGGACGAAGAATGATGGCCGCAAAAAAGCACAAAAGAGCGCAAGAAAAAAGGGTTTTGCTTTGCGCCTTCTTGTGCCTCTTTGCGGCTACCATGGGTTGGTCGGTTTCATACGACGCATTGATTTTCGACGCGCAGCGATACGGCAACACGCCGGAGAAGCGCGAGGCGAAGAGGATAGCGCGCGAGGAGTTGTTTGCCCGAGGCCCGGACGCATTGCGTGAAGTGATGCAGCGCGTCCATTACGAGAACGTGATGATTGGTGTGCTTGCGCAGGAAATGGTTGAGCAGATGGAGCCGGCGGAAGCCGCGCCGGTGCTCGCGGAGTTCCTTGATTCCCCTCACGCGCGGACCCGTCGGATCGCCGTGTTCTTCATGGGTTTTCATAACACGCCGGAATACGCGAGCCGTATAATGCCGTTGTTGGATGACGAGGAAGTTGCGGGTGCGGCGCTGCGGACGCTGGGAAAGTGGAATGTGAAAGAGGCGGTGCCGTTAATCGTTCCGTTTCTTGCGAATGAGCGTGAAGTACGCCGGATCGCGGCCGTAAACGCTTTGCGCGATATCGGCGATCCGACGGTCGTCCCCATGCTCAGGCCGCTGCTTAAAGACCCTTTTTTCACCGTGCGAGAAGCGACAAAACGAGCGCTGGGCGTGTTACGTCCGGACTAATCAATCAGAAGGGTCTGAACAAAAGCGGCCGCCCCACGTATCATGGAGCCACTATGAAACTACTGCCTGCCATTGCTTTTTTACTTTCCTGTTTCGCAACGACGGTTTCCGCAGACTCGATCTTCTTCATCCAGAACAAGGGAGATGAACCATTCCTTGCGAGCTCGTGGGGCTTTTACAAGGGGGGCAGTTTCGTCGAGCTTGCCGAAGACTACGGCGAGGGAGAGGGCAAGTTCCCCGTGGGCGAGCCTTCCGTCAAGGGTCAGCATAGTTTGAGGCTGCGGTGGAAGTCGGTTTCAGAGGGTGATTGGGGTGTCGCCGCAGCCGGGGAACGATGGGAACCGTACGATATGACAGCTCATAAAGAACTTCGGTTCAAGGCCGGCGGCCCCGCCGCGATCAGGCGCGAGCATTTGCCGGACATCGCTCTCGAAGACACATCAAACCGGAAAAGTTCACGCGTTTGGGTCGGTGACTTTCTTAACGGATTGAGCAACGATCAGGAGGCGTGGCAAGCCGTCTCCATTCCTCTCGCAGCATTTCAGCCGGGATTGCAAAAGTGTGATTTGACGCGCATCAAAACGATCTTTTTCTTCCAGCGCTTGCCGGACGGCGCCGAGCATGAGCTGTGGATAGATGATTTGCGCGCGCACCTACCCGGCACAGAGTTGCAAGCCCCCCTTCCGCCCACAGGAATTCGCGCGACCGGACACCACTTGCGCGTGGACCTCCGCTGGACGCCGGACGCAACCGGGGAGTTGAGGGGGTATCGGGTATATGCGTCGTCCAATGCCGAGGGCCCTTTCGTGCTCGTTTCCGAACGCCTGGATGATATAAATCTGTATAGCGATTTTATCGGCACAAACGGAATAACGCGGTTTTACCGCGTGTCGTCCGTGAATGCTGAATATGACGAGTCTGAAATGTCGGATGTGATTTCGGGGACCACGCGCGCAATGAACGACGAAGAGTTGCTAACCAGCGTGCAGGAGGCGGCATTCCGTTATTTCTGGGATTTCGGGCATCCGGTCAGCGGGCTTGCGCGCGAGGCATCGGACTTCAACAGGGATCTTTGCACGATCGGCGGCAGCGGGTTCGGGTTGATGAACATCGTGGTGGGTGTGGACCGCGGATTCATCACGCGCGAAGAAGCGGTGCAGCGCATGCTGAAGATCATGCGGTTCCTCGATGAAAATGCGGTCCGGCATCACGGGGCGTGGTCTCACCACCTGAACGGAGCCACAGGCGAAATCATTCCTTTCAGCAACATGGATGACGGGGTAGATATCGTTGAGACGGCCTTCATGGTACAGGGCCTTCTGACAGCGCGGGCCTATTTCGATCGCGATACGCCGGAGGAAGTGGAGTTGCGGAAGAGGGCAACGGACTTGTGGGAATCGGTGGAGTGGAGCGCGTTTCAAAGAGACAAGAACGATCCGGTGCTGCACTGGCACTGGTCGCCTACCAAGGGCTTCGAGCTGGACCTGCCGGTGCGCGGCTTCAATGAATGCATGATCGTTTACCTGCTGGCGATCGCATCGCCTTCGTATCCCGTCCCGCCCAATTTCTACTATGACGGATGGGCGAATAACTATTGGTACGAAAACGGACGAGTCTACTACGGACATAAGATATGGGTTGGACCGGACCATGGCGGCCCGCTGTTTTTCACGCACTACTCATTCCTGGGTTTTGACCCCCGCAACAAGAGAGATCGCTATTGCAACTACTTCGAGAACAGCCGGAACATCGCCCTCGTGCACCAGGCCTATTGCGCGGAAAATCCCAAGGGATTCAAGGGCTATAGTTCCGAGGTATGGGGCATGACAGCCAGCCGGAATCCGTTCGGCTATGCGGCGCACGCGCCGGGCGCGGAAGACAATGGCACCATCACGCCCACCGCGGCGCTCAGCTCCATGCCGTATGCGCCGGAAGCATCCATGGCCGCGCTCCGGCGATTCTACGAAGAATACGGTCCACGCATCTGGGGCCCGTTCGGATTCACCGATGCGTTCAATCCATCCGAGGATTGGTATGCTGATGGATACCTCGCCATTGACCAGGGAACGATCGCGCCGATGATCGAGAACTATCGAACCGGCCTGTGCTGGGATAAGTTCATGGCCAACCCCGAAATCCAGGCCATGCTGGATGCGATCGGGTGGGAAGCGGAGTAAACAAACATCGAACGCTGAACAATGAGGTTTCAGGTGGTTCGTATTATGTGTAGAAGCGATCTGGAGATCGCTTCTACTAGTTTTTGGGTTCGGAGTCAAAGCGTTTTTGGCCGGCTTGATTGTCTCTGAGAACCCCGTGGCTAAGTTTTCGGAGCGCCCCTGACACCTGAAACCCGAAACCTGCTTGCCCTGCGAAGCCTCCGGGCGAAGCGGCAAACCTCCCCCTCCACTCCACGCTTGACCGGGGAGCGCCTCTTAAGCAGGATGCGTCTGCCATGAGCAAAGAAAAAACCGGTATCACAATGGAGTCGCTGGCATCCCTGTGCAAGCGACGCGGATTCATTTTTCAGAGTTCGGAAATTTATGGCGGCATCAACGGTTTCTGGGATTACGGCCCGCTGGGCGTTGAGCTGAAGCGCAACATCAAGGAATCCTGGTGGCGCGCGATGGTCCGCGAACGCGAGGATATTGTCGGCCTCGATGCCTCCATTATCATGCATCCCCGCATCTGGGAGGCGAGCGGACACGTGCAGGGATTCGCCGATCCGATGGTGGACTGCAAGAAGTGCAAGGGACGCTGGCGTGCCGATCAGCTTCCCGAAACGAAGTGTCCGCAGGGCGGGCCGCATGAATACACCGAGGCACGCCAGTTCAACCTGATGTTCAAAACCAATGTCGGCCCCGTAGAAGAAGCGTCAGCCGTGGCTTTTCTCCGTCCCGAAACCGCGCAGGGCATTTTTGCGCAGTTCGGCAATGTGCTTTCCGTGTCGCGGCAGAAGATCCCCTTCGGCATCGCACAGATCGGGAAAGCGTTTCGCAATGAGATCAATCCGCGCAACTACACCTTCCGCTCACGCGAGTTCGAGCAGATGGAACTCGAGTTTTTCATCAAACCCGGCACCGATGCCGAATGGCATGAATACTGGGTCGCCGAGCGGCTGAAGTGGTATCAGACCATCGGCCTGCCCGAAGGCCATCTCCACCGCTATGTCTATCCAAAGGAAGAACTGGCGCATTATGCCAGCGCGTGCGTGGACGTGATGTATGATTTCCCGTTCGGCACGCAGGAGCTGGAAGGTATTGCCGCACGCGGCGACTTTGACTTGCGCCGGCACCAGGAATTCAGCGGCAAATCCATGGAGTATTTCGAGGAAGAGACCAAGCAGAAGTTCATCCCGCACGTCGTGGAGCCGTCGGCGGGTGTGGACCGCATTGCGCTGGCGGTTCTCTGCGAAGCGTACACGGAAGAGTGGGTTCCGACGGCGGAAGCGGCGGGTGGCGAGGTGCTTCCGGCGGAGCAGGGCAAGCAGCCGCCGCAGGGATACGAGCCGCGCGTGGTCATGCGTTTTGCGCCTTGCATCGCGCCCGTGAAAGTCGCGGTGTTCCCGCTGTTGAAGAACAAGCCGGAACTTGTCGCGAAATCCCGCGAGGTGTTCGAGATGGTTCGCAAGCGCTGGCCCGCGTTCTATGATCAAGCCGGAGCGATCGGCCGCCGTTATCGCCGCCAGGACGAGATCGGCACCCCGTATGGCATCACCATTGATTTCGATACCCTGCAGGACAACACCGTCACCCTCCGCGACCGCGACACGATGAAGCAGGTCCGCGTTGCGATTTCCGACCTGGTATCCCGGCTGACCGAATCGCTGGGCTGAAGCGTGGAAGAGGGTTTTTCACAATAATTTTCCGGGCGCCCTCCACCAACCTGAGAATGCCTTCGGCCGCTTGGGTCGGATCACAGGCTTGTCCAGAGGATCAGCGAGTTAAGCATAGAAAAATCTTTTGGGGCTTTTAAGACTGACATACCGTATTTCTGAGGCTAAACTCCTTCTCGAGGAGATTGGGTAATCTGTCCTTCCCGGATTGAATCCAGGGGCTCCGGGCAGGCGCAAAAATCGGGGGCAGGCACCCACCTGCCAAACAAAAGGCAAGGAGGCCGACCATGAAGAGCCTGTTCAGGCGGTGGATGGCCTACCTTCTCCTTCCGGCCGGGCTGGTTCTTCTTTTTGTCCCGTTGTGCACCCATCGCATGGAATACGTCGAGGGAGACGTCCTATACCTGGAAAACGTCAGTGAGGTGGACGGCGACAATTCATACGGATACCCCCTGATACAATCAGAAGACCTTGAACCTTATCCAGCTCTCTCGGACGCCGTCAGCACATTACAGCGTATCTGGGCATATATTCCCTCCCGCCTGAATCAGCAGACCGCGGTTCCGATCGAAGATTGGCGTGCCTTCAGCAAAGCCGCAGGGATATCCGAAGAAGACCCGGGCTTTCAATACGATCGCTACATTTTCAAGGGGCATGTCAAAAGAGAAGATCTCCTCGTCCCGATCGAGGTGAAGAACCTGAAAACCGGATGCAAGGTGACAGGCCTGTTCTTTTTGATTCTTGGGCTTGCCGCGCTTTGCGGAAGTTACGCCTTACCGTCCGGCGGTGGCATTCGGGTCGGCAAGCGAAGTGCCGTCCTTATTTGGGATGTCTGCATCATGGGCGTGGGAGCCGTCTTCACCTGGTGGTTTATCGAATTCGTCCTCTCCAAGGGCTTTCAGACCGCGACGGAATGGGACGAAGATTTCACTGTCGGAATGGGCGTCTTCTGGGTTGTGCTTGTGTATCCGGTGCTGGCCCTGATCACCACCGCGATGTCTGCCCAGACTGTGTTGATTACGCGCGAGAGCATCGCGGTGAAGGGTTTATTCGGCACGAGCACGTTGAAATGGTCCGGCGTAGAAAGCATTAGCGTGTCGCAGGCCTTTTCACCACGCAAGGCAGGAGGCGTACCAGCCCCTCACCGAGTCATGAAAGTCCTCGTCATCGAGGGTGAGGGCGGAACCCTACGCATCATGGAACCGCCGTATGCCTCCACGAAGAAGGCGATTCTTGCCGCGCTGCTGGAAAACGCGCCGGACGCGCATAAACCGCGCATTGCGGTTGCATCAAAGGAATGGTTGTCCTACCTATGAGAATTAAATATGGCCTTCTTGTGGCACGCTGCCTGTGGCTCGTTCTGGCGGGGGTGAGCCATGCCATGTCTCCGGGCCCAAACCCGACGCCGGTTCCGATGCGCTTCGTCCGCGCTGAGTCGGAACCGGAAGCTAATGCGATTGCGATCGAATGGTTGGTGCCTGATGCGGATGCCGTCGGCCCCCTCAACCGGCTTGAACTGCTGATCATCGGCCCGGACGCAATACCCGTTTTCGGGGCGATGCAGGTTCTCGGCAACGACTGCGACCCTGTTCCGCCCGGCGCCTTCGGTGTGATTCTCGATCCGGCCAGCGAGGACCGCTCCATCAAGAACGTCGCCAGCGCCGGACAGAACGGTCAGTGGGATCAGGAGTCTTCCGGCGGCGTCCTCTTGAAGCAAAGCGTCAGCGGGGTCGTGGGCGGCAACCTCGGCATCGCTTTCTGGATGGTCCCGAAAAACTGGAGCCCCGGCCGCCATCTTATTCTGGCCCGCGCGGTTCGAAAGCGAGCCCGTCCGGAGCCTTGGCGGAATCTGGCGACTCTTGATCTGGCCGACGACGGCATCACCGTGATTTCAAGATGGGGAATCGTGAAGCCTGTCTTCCAAATTGCCGGGGTGGAAGCCCCTGCGTCGCTGGAAGATCTCGGCTCCGTCACGCTCATCCGCTACGAGCGCCGGGAGCAGGCGAAAGGCGTTCAGGTCCGGCGCTGGGAGGGCGACACCGCCAACCAATACCAGTATGTAGAACTCAACCGATGCGAGTTGAACTCTGCCGACTTGCCGGAAGGGATTATTTCACTGCAACCCGGCTTTTACCAATTCAAACACAACTCCGTTTCCGGGCAGCCCCCGTCCGGTTTCTATGGCGAAAGCCCTGTTTTCGAAATCCAAAGCGAACAGAAAGCCGTCGAGATCAAAGTCCAGTTATATCCCGCGATCTAGGAAGACAGGAGGATGACATGATGAGAAAGAGCGTGATTAGCCAGCCGGCGTGGAGCAAAGCAACAGGCGCCGCGATCGGAATTGCACTGATACTCATGTTGCAGGGGATCGCGCACGCGGAAGCCGCCGCCGCGCAAACGACAGCCGAGATGTCGGAAGAAGCGCTTATTGAAGTGCTCAATGCGACCGCCAAGGAACTGGGTTGGGAGGCGCGCGCCAGCGTCACCCGAACCGCCGGTCCAGGCCAACACACCATACTGCAGATCTACAGCGAGAGCGGGAGTTTCGACGTTACGCTGTATGATGCGCCCGACCTGAGTCGCGAAGCCTATGAAAAGGGATTTGTCGGGAAGGAGAACCGCCCCTTTGACTTCCACGGTTATCCCGCCGTCGAGGCCACCTACGCCGCGGGCAACCGGGGCCCGATTCACGGGCTCATGATCCACTTGGGCAAGGCCAACTTTCGCGTGATCGCACGCAAGCCGGATTCCCCCGATGCCGTGCGGAACGTCGCGGAGATCTTTCGTCGCCACGCCGCAGAACGCGGCCTGATGAAGTAGCATCGCGGAGCAGAAAAGGCTTCGAGATATAGGAGGAATGTCATGAAATCGTTCGCTCGCCATTTATTGTTCAGCCTTGTCTTGATCCTGGGCGGCCTGTTTCACGTGCCACAGACCGCATGTGCAGTCATCCCGATAAATGACGACATAGATAAGCAGATGTCCGGTTGCCTCGACGAAGTCGAGTACAAGAAATACCTGGAACTTCAGAAAGAGTATCGCGGCTTGCTGGACCCTCACCACGTCAAAATATCGGATCAATACACCCTTACCGATGTGGTCAAACAAGATAAGGGCAAGGAAATTTGCAATATGCGGGACCTGCCTATGTTTATAGACGCCCTTTGCAAAGTGCGCGATTTGGTTGACGCGTGTGAAGACGCCCGGAAGATCAATCTTCGCCACCAGTTGGGAAAGTTATATGCGGACTACATTCGCGACCACCGCTACCTTTACGATCAGGGGCTCGACCCGATTCCCGCCGACAACGATCCTGTTATCATCAGACACAATCCCTGGCTTAAGAACGAACACGGCAAGGAAGAGGAAATCATCCGCATGTTCCAGCGGGGCATGCAGGAGTACTACCGGGTCATGCGTGAGGTGGAGGTCAAGATCCTTGCCTATCGGAACAAGTGCATAAGAATTCCGGATCTCGTGGGTCTGACCTATGACGAAAGCCTTGATCGAACGACGAAACTGGGTTTCGGGGCCTCCCTGATCCAACAACCCGAGTTCAAGGCGCTTTCCCCTGCTCAAAGAGTGCCGTTGATCATTTACAAGCAGGATCCCCAGCCGCTTGAACTGCGGGACTATGGATTTTCCATCAAAGTATGGGTGCGAAACGATCTCAAGAGTCTCAAAGCAGAGCCCTCGTCATGGAATGATGCAAAGGTGGGCGAGACGAACACTTTTGTCATCGCGGCGGAATTTCTCAACGGCGAAAAACGGGTGACCCATGACTGCGCGTGGTCCAGCACCATGCCTGGGGTCGTGGCCATGACTTCGACAAAAGGCATGGCGAAAGCTGCGGGACCGGGAAAGGCAGAGATCGTGGCTCTTTACCGATATCACGATGGGATGAAGGAAGTTTCCCGCGAGGTGCGTATTCCGGTGACGGTGCTGACGCCTCCGAAACCGAAACGGGAATTGACCAGTTTCAAGCTGCATCCCGCCGGCCCGGTGGATATCCGGATCGGCGCTCCATCCATTCAGCTGACCGGGGTCGCCACCTTCTCGGACAAGCCCGGCGTCAATGTGAGGGTCACAAGGGAATGCAGAGAGTGGAAATCGGATGGAGCGCCGGATTTGAAGGTGTCGGATGGCAGTGTTACGGCGCATAGCCTTCAGTTGCCCCCTGCCAGGCATCGGATTCACGCCTCATTCACTTGGGACGGGAAGACGATGACCGACTCGGTCCTTTTCCGCATCGTGCCTCCGGATCCTGGCACGGGGACCGTAACCGGAACAGGCAGCACTCCGCCCTCAACCACACCCGAAGCCCAATACTCCAAGCTGACGTTGAACAAGAGCAACATGACCCTTGGAATGCAATCCAAGGAATCCCTCGTAGCCAAGGTTTGGGTCGCCAAAGGAAACCGGATGTTTCAGCAGGAAGTGACCCTGGATCCGGCTCTTTCCTGGTCGTCATCAAATCCGGCCATCGCCGAGTGTGCCAAGGGAGTTGTCAGCTCCAAGGCTACGGCGGGCACGTGTGTGATTACGGCCACTTTCACTCCTCCCGGCGCTCAACAGCCCCTGACGGCCCAATGCGCGGTCAGTGTGCAGGGCGACCCATTGATCGTGGACTTTACGGTCACAACCAATGGCCCCTACAAGGTGGGACAGCAACTCGAATTCGTGGAGAAAATACAAGCGCCCAACAAGTCAAACTATGAGCTGACCTGGTATGTCCAGAATCGCGAAGTGAGAAGTGCCGCTCGCATGCAGCACACGTTTCAGGCCCCCGGCACTTACCAGGTTCGCCTGGTGGCTCGCCACCGCGCGACCGGTGTGGAAGACGCCATTGCTAAAAACTTTGATATCGAGCATCCGTCCGATATGGACGTGAAGATCGGGTTCATTCCGGAGACCAATGTGTACGCGATCGGAACGAGCGTCGGCTTCGAGGCCAAGGTTGAGAATGCCGCGGGCATCACGGAGTATCGCTGGTACGTCGCCGGCAAACATGTCGGCAGCGCCAGGCAGGGCGTCAGGCACAAGTTTACGGAAGCCGGCGAGTATGAGATCAAGCTCGGTCTCCGCATGGGCAGCAACTTCGACGAAGTGAAGGTGACGCGCATGCTGGTCGTCGGCGAAGCGGCCATCGGGACGCTCGGGCGCGAGCGCAACCGGTTCGAGGCCACAGGCGCCCCCGGGAATCTCGTCATCAAGAGCAGTTACTGGAAAGGCGGCACCGCGGAGTGGTCGAAACCGGTCTCCTTCAACGGCGGGGACATCGGCGCGGTTGATCATTACATTCTTTATGATGGCGAGCAGGCGGACGGATACAATACGGGATACCTCGTCTATGTGCCCCGCGGCAGGAACAGCCTCCTGTTCAAGGTGTTTCACTTCAGTTGGGCTGACGCGGAAGGCCGAATGCCTCACGGCACCGTGCATTATTCTGGACCACTGCCCCTGCACAACGAAACCCTTGTACCCGAAAGCGTACAGTTCACGCGCAGGGCGTCGCGCCTGTGTGAAGTGGAATGGCGGACAAGGGACGGCAGCTCCTGCCGCGCCCGCATCAACAAGTTCAAGAAGAGCGACAAGATCCAGTTCAGCGGCGTCGAAGACCTGGGGTGTCAGGATGGGGTTTACCCGCCGACCCCCGCCGCAGGAAGCACGCCGGAATCCGAGCCCGTCACCCAGGGGGGCGGAGGCGCGCCGAGCGCCGACCTCAAGCCGTCCGGGGACACCGATGAACCCGGCGGGATGTCGGACGACGCGGGCGATGTGATCATCGAAACGGAAGATATGGATGCGGGTGATCTGGGTGACCTGGTGGACTTGGAAGACCTGGAAGATCCGGAAAGTTCGGACGGGGCCGGTGAAACGGACGTGCTCGATGAGGACACCACGGCGGACGGCGCTGACGTAGAGGAACCCGATGAAGCGGACGGGAAGGAGGAGGGTCCGGCGGACAGCTCTGGTGCGGCTGACCAAGGCAAGGCAGATGATGCGGGTTGGCAGACGGCATCATCCAAGGGGTCGGCGCATGCTTCGATCTGCCCCAAGGCCGAACAGTGGAGCACGTCCGGCGGAGGGTTCATGGTCATGAGCGGATCGCACAGATTCGACAAGCGCTGGTCCCGCTCCCTCGGGGGAGAGAAGAATCCGAACGTTTTGGATGACGTTGTTCCAAATCTGCCCAACAAATGGGGCGAATGTGGCTTTTCCGCCCGCGATCTCTTCTATGTAAATGACGAAGATACAAAATCACCACCCCGGCATTCATTTGCCGAAGTCATGCGGCATGCAAAGGTCAGGCAAGGCACCATCACGGTTCGCGGCCCCGGCGCGCTTGCTTACTTTTACAGACGAAAGCTGCACTCCGGCGTCGGGCTTTATGAGGCCACCACCGGAATGCGGTTCCACCCCCAGTCCGGCGGCATCCAGCACATGTATCAGGCTCGAAACTGGGTTTTCAAGGATGGCAAATGGGATGGAGCCTGGACGGGAAAATATGCCGACAATGTCAACGACCTGTATGGCGATCGCCCGATGGCCGGCTGGGTGCCGGCCGGACAGATCAAGGTCTTCGATGTCTTCGTCGAGCAGTCGTGTTATCACAATGTTTTTACGGCCCCATCGGAGATCGAGTACGAGCTCTGGTTCTTCCCCCGCGAAGGCGGCGGGGTTCAGGTCACAAAGACAGCAACCGCCGGCTCAACGCCATCGATTGGTCCAGCCCCATCCCCCACCGTTGTGCCCCCCGGACCGGCGGCGGGCGGAGGAATCTTCACGATTTCCGGTCTGTATACGCAAGATGGGCACAATTATCACATCACACAGGACGGGGAAAAGATTACGGCTGAAGCGCTCGAGAACAAAGGGCCGGTAGGATGGAAGAAAGTGAATGGTTCGGTTAAGCAAGACGGCAGAGTGAGTCTCCTCTTCATTAGTCGGGTTGAGTTTGCCAAGCTCTCGCCGGACGGGAAACAGATTCTGTGGGATAACGGCTCGGTTTGGTCGTGCGTCAACGCCTCACCCACGGCTCAAGACATTTACAACCATTCCTTCCATCCCTTTGATATGTCCGGCAAATGGGTCAGCAACGATGGCCACGAGATCAATCTGGCGCAAAACGGCGAGAAGTTGACGGCAACGGCATTGGAGAACAAGGGGCCGGTAGGGTGGAAGACTGCAGGCGGAACTCTGCGCTATTGGAGCGTCAGCATTCTGTTCGGAAACCGCGTCTATATCGGGAAGGTTTCTGAAGATGGGAATCGTATCGACTGGGGTGATGTTGGGGTATGGACCCGGCAAAAATCCGTGAGCCACGAATCTGGCGGAATGTTTATCCCGCATGACCAGCAAGGCACCAACAAACTCATTCTCAAGAAGGCGATGAAAAAGAGAAAGTAGCGTCGCGCAGATAAGAGTTGGCCGCCGATCTCTTCCTCCGGCGTTGACTTTGCCTCCGCAGGATGGAAGATATCCATATATCAGTTCTGGGAGGCGTTATGGCCGACATTCAAGTTCATTGCGGTAGTTGTGGAAATGAGTTCAATGTCACCGAAGACATGGCCGGCCTGATTGCGACCTGCCCGAAATGTGAGCGCCAGATTTCGGTTCCTCTGCCGGACGGCATTCGCGAATCGCGTCCGAAGCTCCAGATGAAGAAAGAAGAAACGCTGAGTGGAGGCAAGCGTTGTCCGGCCTGTAACGGAAGCATGGCGGCCGAAGCGATTATCTGCGTTCAATGCGGTTACGACACGCGAACAGGCCGGCCCTTGTCGCCGCAAGGCGCAGGGATGAAGTTGCTCAAACCCATCTTTACCTTGCTGGGAGTGATCATTGTTGGTGGAATTGCATGGTCCTATATGCGTATGCGCTCGGGCAGCGGGATCATGGGGGATCCTGTTCCGGCTCCAATCGCGCCGGCTACCCCTGTGGCCGAAGCGCCACCGGTGCAGCCGCCTGCTCCTGCAACAACCATGGAGCTGGAAGCCGCGCAAGAGGCGGAACAGGAACTGGCGGTTCAGGAAACGGCGCCCGAACGTGGTCCTTCGCTTGAAGAAATACAGAAGAAGATGACTGCGGCGTTGGATGCTAGATATCCCATGTTCACTCCGGGATCGGCGGTTGTGCTCAGGCGCACCAACGGATTGGTGCATCGGGGAACGCTGGTGGCTTACGGACAGGATTTTGTCGCGCTGAAGACGGAAGAAGGGCAGATCCAGGTTCCTTTTGACGCAATGGATAGCCAAACGCGGATGCTGTGCGATGCCGAGTTCCGGGGAAAATATGTTGAACACCGCTCCAAGCAGGCGATTCCGCCTGCGGAAACGTTTTAACTGATTCGTTCTGCTGTCTGCAGAATAATTCCACAAAAAAAAGCGCCTTCCATCAACAAAGGTGGAGGATGCGTGTATATTCACTTCAAACCCACTTCGTACCAAGGGGAGGAGATTCGAAGAATGACGAAAGTTTCAGGGTGTGTGTTGTGTCTTTGCGCGCTGCTCGCCACTGGTGCGATAGCGGACAAGTTGCAGAATGCGGGCTTTGAATTTGAGTTTGGTTTGCGCGAAGACTCGAACATGTGGGGCGATTACGGGGACGTCTTCGGAGAAGCCTACCAGGTTATTGCCGGGCGCGCTAATTATGTCAAAAAAGCTCACGCCGGTGACCGGGTATTGCTAATCAATGTCCCGCCGGGCACGTGGAACGGCGCCTGGCAGCAGATCCCGATAGAAGGGAATCAACCTTATTACTTCAAGGGATTCTATCTCATCAAGGATGGAGACCTGCCTCCCAGTTGCGCCACATTCCTGAAAGTTGAATTTTATGATGGATCCGACCAACTCATTGAATCGCTGGAAGGCGATAAACTGCGGATGGATACAAAAGGCAAATGGGTGCAAGCGGTTGTCAACGGGCAAACTCCGGCGGGGACGCAGTCCGCGCGGTTCGTGGTGATTGCCGGTGACAACGCCGGAAACGAAGCGCTCGTGGATCGAATATTCTGGGACGATGTAGATGTGACCGACTGATGGACACCGGCTCATCGTGAAAAAAGAAATGCCCATCAAAGACCTGGAAGCCGAGAAGGCAAGGTTGGCCTGTTCGCTCAACCTGTTCAAGCTCGCTGAAGCCCCCGGTGCGCCCTCGTTCATGGCCGATCTGGATTTCGGTAGTGTGCGCGAAATCCTGGGCGGTGATGATCTTCCGTGGGGCGAAGAGGGGCTATTCCCTGAATCCGCTCAACTTGTGTTATTGCTGCAAAACACGGAGGAAGGAAGGCGCCGATTGCTGGAGGCCGACATTCAGCTTTTGAATGCAGCGCTGGAAAAAAAGGCGGATGTTACGATGGAAGGGCCGCTGGGGTTCAAGGAAACGGCCTTCCCCGTTTCCGTTCAGAATTCTGTTATCCACTGCCTTCGCTCCGGGAAATACCGGGAGAGCGCGCTTGGTTCGGCGGAAATCGCCGCGCTTGCGGAGTTGGGCGGCATTTCCCGGGAAAAAGCGGCGATGCTTGCGAGCGGCGTTCCCATCCTTTCGACAAAGCAGAGAGAGCGGCTGCTGGGAATTTGCTCGCGTTTGCGCCTGGCGGTCGAAGAAGCGATTACGCAGCAGATACATGCGGGGAGCTTGACCGAGCAACTGGTTCAGTCAGAGCGGACGCATTCTCTCGGAACCTTGTCCGGCGGTGTGGCACATCACTTCAATAATCTACTGTCCGTGATTCTGGGTTATTCCTCTTACGTGCTGAACCGCGAGAAACTTTCCAAGGATGCATCCGAATCGTTGCACAAAATATCCGAGGCTGCCCAGCGTGGCCGCCGCCTTACCGAGGAGATCCTTGCATTTCTCGGAAGCGAAGTGGAAGAGAATGTGCCGTGTCACATTCACGACACCGTAACGAGTGTTCTTTCGCTGCTGGAATCCAAGACCGGCGCCAGTGTTCGCGTGGAAACGAGTTTGAAGGCCGCCGGCGACACCGTTGTGGCGGAACCGAGCGCAATCCGGCAGATCGTGTTCAATCTCCTTACCAATGCCATAGACAGTATGCCCGGTGGCGGCGTGCTTGCCGTCAAAACATCCAATGTTTCAATCCAGGGTGATACCGGCAAGCAGGAGTGCCTGCGGCTTGAAGTAATGGATAGCGGCGGCGTTTCCACAAGCAAGGAGGGGGCGGTGGCGGCAGGGGAGGTCCGATCGCTGCGAGGCCGCATGGCCATGAAGCTTTCCAGCGTGTACGGCATGGTGGGGCGGCTGGATGGCACGGTGGTGGTAGCCTCCGAGCCGGGCGCGGCGACACGTGTCGAGGTTCTCCTTCCGACGGTCAAGGTTGGGGAAGCCGTGGTTGAGGAGCGTAAGTCCCGGCATCGTCTTGTGCCCAGCGAGATATGGGTGGTAGATGACGATCCTATTTTCCGCGAAATGTGCCGGCAGGTCCTTTCCGATGATGGACATTCCGTTCAGGAAGCGGCCGGTGGTCGTGAGTTCATGAGTCTCTGGCGCAATGCGAAGCGCAGGGCTGACTTGATCATCATGGATTTCAGCATGCCGGAATACAACGGTCTGCAGCTATGCCAGTGGCTCCGCGAAGAAGGCGCGAAAGTGCCGGTGATCCTGGTCAGCGGGTTTGCGGCGAACCAGCCGGATATCAAGAAGGCGTTGAAGCTGAAGAAAACCCATTTTCTCCAGAAGCCTTTTTCCTTCCGCGAGATGGCGGATACCGTCACGGTGGCGCTCGGAGAGACGCTGATCGGCGAGTAGAACCCTTTCGGAAAACATCCAACACTGAACGTTCAACATCGAACGTCGAAGTAATGCCTTCGAAGTTGGACTTTCAACGTTCGATGTTCAGTGTTTCGGCTCCATGAGCCGCTTACCCGCCCACGCGCTTTTTGATTTCACTCAGGAGCACGGAAGGCTCGATCGGCTTTTCGAAGACGCTGTCCACGGGCAGCCATGTCGCATCCGGCTCGAAACCGAACGGCAGATTGAGTTCATGGCGAATGCCGGTCACGAGCAGGATCGGCATTTTGCGGAGTTCGGGTGTTTCGGGAATCTTGCGGCTGACCTCGAAGCCTTCCGTGTTGGACGCCATCATGACGTCCAGGATCATCAGGTCGGGTTTTTCCGCTTTCGCTTTCTCAAGACCCAGCGTTCCGTTCGGGGCGGAAATCACTTCGTAACCATTGGCCTCAAGGAGCTGCTTGTTGGATTCCACAAAGTCGGGGTCGTCATCAACAATCAATATGCGTTTTTTGTCGGACATGTCAGCCTCCTTCGGATTTCGGTTCAGCCAATACTTTCTGAATTTCGGACAAAAGTCTGGATGGCGCAATGGGTTTTTCCAGCACCCGGTCCACCGGTAGCCACGAGGTGTCGGGCTCGAAGCCGAAAGGCAGGTGCATGTCTTTCGTCACGCCGGTCACGAGCAGCACACGGAGATTTCGGAGTTCGGGCTGGTCCGGAATCTTGCGCGCTATTTCAAAGCCCTCCGTGTGCGTGGCCATCATCACATCGAGAATCATGACGTCCGGCTTGATTTGCCGCGCAAGCTCCAGGCCCTGTGTTCCATCCGGCGCAGAACGCACGGTATATCCGTATGCTTCAAGCAGGTCCTTGTTGGACTCGACGAAGTCCGGATCGTCATCAACAATCAATATTGTTTTTGCTTCGCTCATCGTTCCTGGTTCCTCCCGCCGAATGAAGACGGGACGCCGTAACGCATATACCTATTTTGCCGCCGGTTTGAAACCATATTTCGACAGGATCTTGGGCAGTTCGTCCGGCCGGACGTTCGCGTACACCTGGTCGTCCACCAGCATGACCGGCGCCAGCGCGCATGCGCCGACGCACCGGGCGCTTTCCAGCGTGAAGAGGCCATCCTTAGACGCCTCGCCCGGCTTGACGCCCAACAGCTCCTGCAAACGTTCGAACAGGAGGCCCGCGCCCTTCACATAGCAAGCCGTTCCGAGGCAGACAGAAACCGTATGTTTTCCTTTCGGCACGAACGTGAAGAAATGGTAGAAGGTCGCCACCCCGGTCACTACGGCGGACGGGATCTGCATGCGCTCGGAAACTTCATCCATGCACGACGCCGGCAGATATCCGAAATGCTTCTGGATCATCTGCAGCACGGCAATGAGGTAGCTCTCGCTGTGCGGCAGATTTTTCGCATCATCAATGTATCGGATAATCGTCTCCGGCAACGCCTTCTTTTCCTGCGCCGGTTTTGCTTCAAGCGTTTGTGCGTTCATCGGACCCCCTTCGGGAATTTCGGTTCATAATGTGTATGCAGCAGTTCGTGTGCCTTTGGCCCGTTCGGCTCGCCGAGGAAACGGTCGTACAGTTTCTGGATGTACGGATTCTCATGCGATTTCCGGAACTGCTTTTGTGCGTCAATGCTGTACAACGCCTTTGCGCGCATACGCAGGAGCTTGGCATCCATGATGTGCATCCCGGCCGGCGGATAGGGCTGCCCGCCGCCGCCGATGCAGCCGCCGGGACACGCCATGATTTCGATCATATGATACTTCTTCTCGCCGCTGCGCACTTTGTCCAATACGTGCTTGGCGTTCGTGAGGCCGTTGGAGACGGCCACGAAAAGTGTCTTGTCACCGATTTTAACCTTAGACTCTTTCACGCCCTCGACGCCCCGGACTTCGGTGAAGTCCAACTGCTCCAGCGGTTGGCCGGTGACCTTTTCGTATGCCGTTCGCAGCGCGGCTTCCATGAC
>CAZTYH010000023.1:0-38987 GCA_964617565.1 uncultured Verrucomicrobiota bacterium | reverse complement strand
TGGCTTACTCATCACCAATGACGGCGGTTCGCACGAGGGCAAGGAGTCTCCGCCAGTCGTCGCGCCCGCTATCGCGTCTCTAAAGTTGACTTGGCGTTTCCACCAACCGAATCAATCGCAGATTCCCCGTATGGGTGCGGCGGGGAACCCGCCAGGTGGCCGTGATGGTGTGGTCACCTGCGTCGAGATCCACGGTGCCGAGGGTCGCCGTGGCAAACTCCTGCCAACCGGCAGTAGGCGGCAGGGTGATGCCGCCTTCCTTGCTGCCAATCGTGACACGGAGGCTTGAGTCGGTGTGTGGCGTGGCGTAGACGGCTTCGACGGTGTAGCGACGAGGTTGGGTGAGTGCGATGTTCCAACTTATGGATTGTCCGGGGTCCCAGTTTCCAATGTTTGGAGGATTGTTCAACCATTCCACGCGGATCGCGCTCTTTTCCGGGAGAGGCGCCATGGTGGCGGGGCCGAGCCGGAGTTCCGTTTCGCGCAACTCCTCCGCGTTGCCCGAGGAAGATGCGATCCATGCATATTGCAGGTTGACGAATGAGCCGGATTCGTCGGCCTGTCCGAGTTCAAGGGTGTGCGTGCCTGCGGCCAGGCGGAAACGTCCGAGCCGGTGGTTCCGGTAGCTGCGCCAGCCGCGCGTGTTGGGGAGGGCGATATCCGTCGCGCGCGCCCCGTCAATCCAGAGCGCCACGACATTTCCATCCGCGTCGTTGGCCATGCGGATACCTATTTCGTACACGCCGTCTTTTTCGATGTCGAACCGCCACACGATCGTGTCGCCCTGTTTCCAGAAGCCGGCGTTCGGCACGGTATAGCCCCATTCGGCGATCATAGCGCCGTTGTTGGCGGGCAGGAGATACGCGCTTCGCAAGGTCAGTAATTTCGCCCCGGGAACAGGCAGGGGGATCGCTGACTCATCCGGCCATCGCGACGGGGCGCGCAGCGCGGCGGCTAGCATGGCATTTTCCTGCGAATACTTGCTGTCCATCTTCTTGAAGCAGTCGCGTATGTGCTCGAAGGAATCGTTGAGGAGGTCCGGCACGGGCGGATCATCGTAGTAGCCGCAAACGCCCCAATTGATCGTCCAGTTATCCTCGATCTTTCTCCACGTCCAGAAATTCCATGACCAGCCGTAATATTCAAAAACATCGCGCCAGAGGAGAAATCCGTCCGCGCCGCCTTTTTTCATCTGGATGGTGTTGAACTCTCCGACGTAGATGGGGAGTCCGTGATAGAGCGCGGTTCGGTTGAACGCGGCGAGTTCCCGCATGGCGCCTTCCAGCGCGTTGTCCATTTCGCGGGCGTAAACGTGAAAACTGTACACGACATTCGACCACCCCATATCCGACGCACGGGGGAGGCGATGGAAGCCCCAGACATCTTCCATGACGAGGATGTGGTTGGGGTCAACCTTGCGGATTTCGCGATAGAGCCGGTCATAGAGATCCACGAGGTCATCGTAGCGAGGCGTCGCAGTGCCTTCGTTCAGCAGATCGTACATGGCGACGACGGGTTCATCGCGATAGCGTTCGGCGATGAAGCTCCACCACTCGACGGTCAGGTCCTTGTTTTTCTGGTCGCGCCACAAAGCGCCACCGTGTGCGGGCTCGCCGACATTGGCGCTCTCTTCGGCCTGTCCGCCCGGTGCGCCCTGGAGATCAATGATCACGTAAACACCTGCGTTGCGGCACCACTCGATGAGATTATCGAGCCAGGTGATGTCGCCGCCGTATTCCGGTTGCGTGACTGCGCGCCACCAGATCGGCACGCGGATGGAGTTCATACCGAGCTCGGCGATGCGCTGGACGTCACGCTCGGTGAAGAAGTGTGTGCGATAGGTGCGGATCAGTTCCTGCTTCTTCTCCTCTCCAAACCGTTTTCCGAGCAGATCCCATATCTCTTTCTCCGTCTCGAATTCCTTTTTGTAGCCCGGTTGGCGGTCGAGGCTGGGGATCCATGGCTCGATCAACAGCCATCCTCCGATGTTGCAACCGCGGAGGATAACCGTGTCGCCATTCTCGTCCACGATGCGGTTTCCCTCGGTTCGGAGAAAAGAGAGAGCGGGGCGGGTTTCTACGGGTTCAGCGACTTGTTCGGAAGTCGGTGGATTGGATGTCTGAAGGGCGGATGGTTCGGAGAGGCTGCAGGAAGATAACGTGATGAGGCATGACGCGAGTGATAGAAGAAGCCACGCTTTAGCAGGCGCGGCTACGAAAGAAGCGGCGGCTTTCTTGTGCTGAGTGGAAAAATCCATACGCCTACCATTAATGTTACGCAAACGATTGTCAATTAGGAACTGTGGCGCGTCGGGTTTCTCGCAAAGCTGGAGCTTTGGCCGTTTGCATTATGCGTTATGTTTTGCACACTGCAGAATGTAAATCATAGCGCGTGGATACGGTGCCATTGTGGAGACGGTTGACCTGACTCTTAACATGTTGCGGCAGAGTCGGTAGAATTAGCTGTGGAGAGGGGGGGGGCAAGGTGGGAATTGTTCAAGGATTTGGATCGGGTGGCCTTGGATTGATAAGGGGGCGTCGCGACTGCGGCTCGCATTATCGGTTCGCTATCCTCTATCAATAAGAATAACGGCCATGGAGCAAAGCTTCATGGCCGTATTGTTTTTATCGAGTGTCGAATTGAGAAAAGAGGGAGGTCGAAAATGAGGATGATTCGATGGGGTGCGACAGCTTTCGTTGCTCTGTTTGCCATCACTGTCCACGCGCAGGAGTGGCGTCACCTCTCCACGGTTCATGACGGGTCCGGCGTGATGTCGGATAACACCGTTGAATTGGACGGCGTGGCCTATCGTCACGTCAGTGCCGGCGGTCAACCGGGAGGCGTGTTCAGCAGTGCCGGCGGGGACATGGTAAACAACGCGGGGTTTTTGCAGGCGGTAGACATCAAACGACCGGATCAGGACACGGACAGCGATGGGGTTATTGACGAGTTGGACCTGGATAATGACGGCGATGGGCTGCCTGATCTAACCGAGGTTGAAGGTTCCGCATTCGACCCCACCACGCCGACGCTGGTGAATGTGGCGGACACCGATGGCGACGGCATTCCGGATCACGACGAGTCGGTTGCCGGAACCGACCCGACCGACGAGGATGCCTTCCTTCAGATCACCTCGATTGAATCCGAGAGTGGTGAAGTGGTTCTCAGTTGGACTGCGCGTGATGGCAAGCAGTATCGAGTACTCTCCGCTGATGGCTCGCATACGTATCCCTTCCCTGACGAAGCGGGTTCCGTTACGGCGGTGGGCGGAGATGCGCCTTGGTATGAGACCACCGGGCATTTCACCAACGAGGCGCCGGTTGAAGTCAGAACGTATGCCGTGGAAGTGGTTGTGCCGTGAGAGGAACGGAGTGATGGAGGATTGGAGAAACGGAGTGTTGGAGTACTCGTACACCTGCTCGTACACGCCACTCGCTTCTGCGAAGGAGATGGGAGTGTATGAGTACGTGTAAGAGATAGGTGTTGGTGGGCCGTAAAAAATGACACCCCACGCCCCAAAAGGAGAACGCCATGAGGACCTATCGTACAGCCGGATTGGTTGTTGTGCTTGTTGTCGCCGTTGTTTTGTCGGCGAGTGGGCAGGGGATGGAGATCCCGGAACTGATCAACTACCAGGGGCGGTTGATTGAAGGGACGAACCTGTACAACGGGCCGGTGGAGATGAGCTTCCGGCTCTACAATGCGCCGACGGACACGGGGGCGTTTCCGTTGTGCGAGGACTCCGGCACGGTGAGCGTGGTGGATGGGCTTTATTCCACGTATATCGGCGACAATATTGTGTGGGGGAGTCTGGATGTTGCCCTGACCGCGACGCAGGTGTGGATCGAGGTGGTGATCAACGGGACGAACGTGATGACGCCACGCGAACAACTGATGAGCGTGGGTTTTGCGCGCTATGCGGCGAAGATGCCGGCGAACGCGGTGACGATGGATATGATTGCGCCGAATGCAGTGCAATATTATCACATCGCTGACAACCAGGTTCGGTGGAATCACTTGCAGGCGGGAAGCGTGTCGAATATGCATCTGGCGGACGGCACGATTTCAAGCGCCAAGTACGGGTTTGAATCGGTGGACTTAAATGCGCTTGGACAGAATGCGGTTCAGTTCTGGCATATCGCCAACAGTGCGGTGCGTGGATACCATATTCAGTCCGGCTCGATTTCGAACGCGCACCTGGTGGCCAATGCGATCACGGGGCCCAAGATTGCTGCCAGTTCGATATCGAATATCCATTTGGCGGCCAATGCCGTAACGAGCAATAAGATTGACTGGAGCACGATGCCTGCTCCGTCAGGCGGCGGATTGCATAGCTATGCGGAGAACGGTGCCTTTGCAACAGCCCCGGTTGCGAGCGGGAACAACGCGATCGCACAAGGGAACGGCGCGACTGCGGGCAGCGAGTACAGCGTGGTTGGTGGGGGGAATAACAACGCGATTAGCATTAATAACTCCGTAAACGCCGTAATAGCAGGGGGCGGAAACAATATAATCGGTGAGCAGTCGCGTTATACCGTGATCGCCGGAGGCTGGCAAAACCAGATCGGTGCGGGTGCAGCCAATGCGGTCATAAGCGGTGGTCGGGATAACAGCATGGAAAGTAATGGAGGTGCTATCGGAGGCGGCTTAAACAACCGCATAGCCACAAATTCCGCGCGTGCAGTAATTGTCGGCGGCGAGACCAATCAGATATTCCACAGTTCGGCGAACGCGGGCATTCTTGGAGGAAGCGGAAACAGAATCGGCCCGTTTTCCATCGGCACATTCATCGGGGGCGGACGAACTAATTCCATTCAGGGAATCTCGACGGATTCGGCGGTAGCGGGTGGCTGGGAGAATGTCATTGATAGCAGCCTTCAGGCGGCCATCGGCGGTGGGCGGTTCAATGTAATTCAATCAAGAGCTCATTATTCCACGGTTGGCGGCGGGAGTGGAAATGAGATCCAAACCAACAATCTCTATGCCGTCATCGCGGGCGGCCGCGTAAACAGAATCGGGGTTGGCTCCACAAATTGCGTAATTGGCGGAGGCATGGACAACCGGATTGGTGTGGCGGCCAAAAACAGTGTGATCGCCGGGGGCCAGAGTAACAGGGTGCAGGCCGCTACGGTAGGCGCTGTTATTGGGGGTGGAGAAGAGAATGTCGCCAGCGGCTGGCTCGCCACCATCGGCGGCGGCGTACTCAACACCGCCAACGGCGACTACGCCACGGTCGGTGGGGGGATGTCCAACATCGCCAGCATTCTCCTCGCCACCGTTAGCGGGGGTAGGGAGAACATAGCCGGCGGCACGGGTGCGAGCGTGGGCGGTGGAGGGTTCAATGTCGCTAGTGGTTACGTCGCCACGGTTGGCGGCGGAGAGAAGAACGCGGCAGTGGCCGCGTACGCCACGGTTGGCGGCGGTCGGCTGAATTATGTCGCCGATGAATATTCTGCGATCGGCGGTGGCTTTTGGAATGTCGTTACCGGCATGCTTTCCTGTGTAAGCGGTGGCCAAGAGAACGAGATCAGAGGCGATCTCAGCGTAATCGGCGGCGGCGGCTATAATTACGTCATCGGTGACGGCAGCACAATCGGTGGCGGCTACAATAATGTCGCGCACGGAGGCAGCGCAACGATTCCCGGCGGTTTATATAACTTTGCCACTAATTTCGCGTTTGCCGCTGGGCGTAGAGCCAGAGCCTTTCATTCCGGCGCCTTCGTCTGGGGCGATTCGACGGATGCGGATATTGCCTCCACGAACGCCAATTCCGTCACCATGCGCGCGGCGGGAGGATATCGGTTGTTCTCCGATGCGGGCGCGACGTTGGGCGCGCACCTGGCGCCGAACGCCACATCGTGGTCGGCGCTGTCCGACCGCGAGGCGAAGGAGAACTTCGAGTCCATCAATACCCGGGAGATCCTCGAAAAGGTCGTCGAGTTGCCTCTGACGGCGTGGAACTATAAAGCCGATCCGGATCATCGCCGCTACATCGGTCCGGTGGCGCAGGACTTCCACGCCGCCTTCGGGCTCGGTAACGACACCAGCATCAACACGCTTGATACCGACGGCGTGGCCCTGGCGGCGATCCAGGGCGTGAACCAGAAGCTGGAAGCGGAAGTTGGCAAGTTGCAGGCGGAGAACGCGGAACTGAAGGCGCGCCTGGAGCGGCTGGAGGCGATGGTTGGCGCGCGGTGAGGAAGGGAGCGGAATGGGGTGATGGAGTGTTGGAGTGATGGAATGAGGAGAGAATGGAGAGTTGGAATGTTGGAGTGATGGGGTGGGTGATGGACCATTTCATTACTCCAGTACTCCATTTCCGAAAAGGAGAACGTCATGAAGACCTATCATATTGCCGGATTGATCGTTGTGCTTGTTATCGCCGCCGTGTTGTCGGCGAGTGGGCAGGCCGGTTTTCCCACCGCGATCAACTACCAGGGCCGCTTAATCCAAGGCACCAACCTGTACAATGGGCCGGCCGCGGTGGTCTTCCGGATCTTCGAAACCGACGATACCGAGATGCCGCCGGTCTACGAGCAGTCCAATGACTTGACCGTGGTGGACGGGTTGTATTCGACGTACATTGGCGACCCCGATGGCGGGACGGACTGGTCGTTTCTGGACCGGCCGATGGAATATCTCCGGCTCATGGTGGAAGTCAATGGGGTCGTCCTTGCGCCGATGGAGCGGCTGGCGGCCGTGCCGTACGCGCTGCTGGCCGACGGGGTGAAGTATCAGGGCATCACCCGCGACATGATCGGTCCGGGCGAGGTGAACAGCACGCACTTGGATATGTGGGCTATTACCGCCTACAACATATTCCCCGGCACGATCACCGGCACGGAACTTGCCGACCAGACGATTCCCCTCAGCAAGCTCGCTCAGAGCGGGGCGGTGACGGGGCAGGTGATCAAGTACAGCGTCGCGGGCTGGGTGGCGGCCGACGTCGAAAGCGGCGGCGGTGCGGGCGTGACGGGGCTGGTGAGCTACACCGAGAGTGGGACATTCATCGCCAATCCCGTGGCGAGCGGAACGGACTCGATCGCGCAGGGCTCCGGGGCGCGGGCGTTTTCGGATTACAGTGTCGTGGGCGGCGGCCGCGACAACGAAATCGCCGCCAGCGCCAACTATGGCGTGATCGCGGGCGGATACAACAACGACAACGCCGGTTCGTGGGCGGCAGCGATAGGTGGCGGATGGGAGAACCGGGTCGGAACCAACTCGACGTCCGCGGTGATCGGCGGCGGGCTTCGCAACCAGATCCGCGACAATGTCCAGCAGGCCACGATCGCAGGCGGCAATACGAATGTCATTTGGGGCGGGGCCGATTTTGCTTCTATCGGAGGCGGAAGAGAGAATGTGGTCGGCACAAACGCACAGCGCGCGAGCATCGGCGGCGGATACCAGAACAGGATTGGCGACGGAGCTCAGGACGCGACCATCGCCGGCGGAAGAGGGAATGTGGTCGAAGCTGACGCACTCAGCCCCTTCATGGGTGGCGGTTCCGGAAACGCCATTGGGTCCTACTCCTCGAACGCTGTCGTCAGTGGCGGATTGAGCAACTGGATCGAACAAGGGTCACACAGCGCGGCAATGGCCGGCGGACAGGACAACCGGATTCGGGCCAACTCGCACAGTTCGTTCATAGGCAGCGGCCTGCGTAACGAGATTGGCACCAACTCCCCATACGCCGTCATCTGCGGCGGACAAAGCTCGACCATCGGATCCAATGCATGGCATAGTACCATCGCCGGAGGATACGCAAACCGAATAGAGGAGCTCTCATCGAGTGCATCCATCGGCGGCGGACAATTCAACAAGATCGGATTAGACTCCCCCTATGCTACCGTCGCAGGCGGGTATGAATGCCGGATCGCGGATTCTTGCACGCGGGCCGTCATAGGCGGTGGAGGAAGCTGTTCTATCTATAACAACGCCATGGCTGCGACGATCGCCGGGGGGTGGGAAAACAGCATCGGCGCCTCCTCAAGATACGCCACGGTATCCGGCGGTTACGACTGCGACATCAGGGCCTCAAGCTGGGGTGCAACCATTTCCGGCGGTTACGAATGCAGGATTGGAAACGACAGTGGCTACTCGACCATCCTTGGCGGCCGCGATTGCCTTGTCGCAGACGATGCAAAATATGCTTGTGCGGCAGGATACGGAGCGAGAGCCAACCACAAAGGTGCCTTCGTGTGGGCGGACTCTTCCGGGGGTACGGTCTCATCAACGAATGCAGACTCCTGGACCGTGCGTTGCGAGGGTGGCGCGCGCTTCTTCACGGGGTCCGGCGTCGGCCCCGGCGTCAGCCCGGGATCCGGGTCGTGGTATGCCATGAGCGATAAGAACGTGAAGGAGAACTTCCGGAGCGTTGACGGCAAAGACATTCTCAGCAAGCTGGCACAGATGGACATCGCCGAGTGGAACTACAAAACTCAGGATCCGACGGTGCGTCACCTCGGCCCGGTCGCCCAGGACTTCAGGGCTGCGTTCGGCCTCGGGGAAAGCGATCGCTCCATCAACAGCGTCGATGCCGACGGCGTCGCGCTGGCGGCGATCCAGGGACTGAACTCAAAGGTACAGGATCTGGAAGCGGAGAACGCGGAACTGAAGGCGCGTCTGGAGCGGCTGGAGGCGATGGTTGGCGTGCGGTGAAGAGGGAGATTAGGAATTGAAAATTTGAGATTGGGGGCAGGAGGGCGGAGGGAAGATTTTTACCACGGAGACCGCGGAGGCGCGGAGAAGAAGAGAATTTCTCCGCGTCTCTGTGTTCTCCAGCGAAGCGGGTGGTAGAAAACCATGCAGAAAGAATGGAGTAGTGGAGTGATGGAAGGAAGAGGGCGGCGCAGAGCACCGCCCTACGTAGGACGGTCCTCCCGGGCCGTCCGGAGAACGGAACGAGGAAGATTGGAATGATGGAGGAATGGAAAGCTGGAGTGGTGGAGTATTGTTATCCCGCATCCCGCATCTCGAATCTGACACCTGAACGCCGGTCGCAACGAAGAACCCCAATATTCCATTGCTCCACGACTCCATCACTCCAGTCTTCTTCTCATCTTCCTCTGCGGAAGCGGATATCCTCGAATTGGGCCGTGGTGAGGCAGTGGTTGTCGTGGCTGAGGACGGCGAAGCCGACATACACTTCGCCGCGCAGATCATCCGATACGCGGAATTTCGTGATGCTTTCGGGCTTCCCTTGAGTCGCGTACCCGGCTTCCAGCATGTCGCCCTTGCGGCGCAGGCGCAGGCGGATCGGGAAGCGGACCGTCGCGAGCGATTTCTGTTCCATATCCTTCGAGTCTTCGGGCCGCCATCCGGTGAGCACCTCGGCATTTGGAAACACGTGCAGCAACAAGTGCGCGGAGCTGGGCTCGAGGGTATGCCGGATCATCAATCCGGTTTTGGCATATACGTGCGTGTCGGTCAGCGACTTGATCGTTGCCTGGAACTCGAAATCACCGGTCACCTTTTGCCAGAGGAAGCGAAACTGATCCGTGGCCGCCCAGATATCGGTGCCGCCGCCATATACATCCATCCGGTCCGGCGAGTGCATTTTTTGCCCGCCCGGCAGGCTGTGGTTGATGTCGGTGGCCGTCCACGGCGCAGGATCATCCACGGCGGGCGGTTCGTGGAGCTGCGTGCCCACCTCCGGCAATTGCAGGACGGGCGGCGGCTCTTTCATCGTCATGATCGCGCCGAAGTTTTCATAAACCTCGTATTCCATTTCGCCCATCCATCGGAAATAGGCTTCGATTTCGGCGGCGCTGGACTTGCGGATATCAACCGCGGGCAGGGGCTCCTTGTTCACGACGAGCGACCACGTATTCACGCCCATGCCGCCCTTGCGCTTGAGAAGCTTGTAGGCCCACATCGTCGCCGCCCAGCCGCGCTCGCCATAGAGGTCGTAATAGTGCCGCATGAGCGCGGGGCCGCCGACGCGTTCGAAAACCACGTTGAATTCGCCGACGAGGAACGGCGCCTGTACTTCCTTCAAATAGGCATCGAGCGGCGGGAGGGTTCGCGAGATAAAGAGCGCATGGCTTTCCGGGGTGGGGTCCTGCCCGAACAGGCCCGGGTAAAAGTGCTGCGTGAATCCGAAATTCTCCCAGCCGCGCTCCGCCGGCGAGCCGTAAAAGCGGAAGCCGCTGAGCGTGGCGGACGCGAAGATGAGATGATTGGTGTCCACCGCGCGAATGCTGCTGTAAATGTCATCCACGAGCGCAACCAGCGTTAGCCGTTCTGCATTCGACTTGGCGCCGTAGGGCTCGTTGATGAGGTCATATGCCGCGATCGTTTCGGAATCGCGATAGTGCTTCGCGATCTCGCCCCAGAGCCAGGCTGTGCGGCGCCTGTACTCCTCGTTCTTATAAAGAAGGTTCTGACCCGCGCGACCCGTAGTGTGATCGTCGCTTTGCCCGCCCGGCACACCGTGGAGGTCGAGAATGACATAGAGCTTGTGCTTGCGCGCCATTTCCACGGCCGCATCGAGCCAGCGGAAGGCATCGGGCTTGAGTTGAAAGGGGCGTTCGTCGTCTTCGAGAAGGCTGTAATGGAATGGCAGGCGTATGCAATTGAAGCCGAAGCGGCGGACCATTTCATAATCGCGCGCGCGGATCCAGTTTTCCCTGAAGACGTTCATCAGTCGTTCTTTTTCCGCGGCGCCGAAACGGCGGGCGAGTATCTGTTCGAACTCGTATTGATCGCGGATGTCGTTGATATCCCACATCCACATCTCGAGGAGGAACCAGTTGCCGAGATTGCAGCCGCGCAGGACGACGGGCTTGCCGTCTGCATCCACGATCTGAGTGCCTTGTCCGCGAAGGATGCGAAGAGGGCGTTTCGTTTTGCTTGGCTTCATATCTGGCTCCGGCGTTTGTACAGCCAGTTCGGCAGCCGGTTCAATCTGTTTCGGTTCTTCAATTGAAGGATGCATGGAGGGGAGTTCCTCTTCCGGTTCTGGGATTTTGACCGTGCATGAGGCAAGCAACGCTGCAAGGAAGATGCTGATCGAATGCTTTCTCAAGATGTTTACCCTCGAAATCCCTCGTAAAAAATACCGGTCCCATGGGAATGTGGATAGGGCAAATCTGTGGAGTAAATATCGGCGTCCTGTTCACACTCTTAATCGTAATCTTACTCTTAATCCTGATCTTGCCCTCTTCCTTCTCCTGACGGAAAAGAAACGGGATGAAGATTAAGATTAGGATGAAGATTAAGAGTAAGGGTACATACACCCCTGCCTCGATCTGTCTTCCCCAATACGTCTTCTTTTGCTTTCATGGCGAAGCGATGACTTGGAAAGACTTTTTCGACAGGCTGGGCATGAACGGCACACAATGGCAGTGGCGGATCATGCGCTGGCAGCGCCAGTGGGAAGAGTGGAAAGCGGGGCTGGGTGCGGGCCGCAGGCCGGAAGGGGCGCGCAAGTTCAAGTTCTGCGAGTCGTGCGGCGCGATGTTGGAGCCAGCGGACACGAAATGCGTGCGCTGCGGGGCGCGCGCGCCGCGCTGGATGGCCTGGCGGATCAAACGAATCGCGGGATTGGTGCTGCCATCCTGGTGTCCGGTCTCCACGCTCATTCTCGTGGCAAACATCGCCAATTTCGCACTTGTAGCGGCCCTGTATGGAATGCGGGCGTTGGTTTCTCCGTCAATCGAAGTGCTGGTTGGCATGGGGGCATTGGTTCCGCCGATCGCGTTGCAGGGCGCATGGTGGCAGATCATCACGTACGGCTACCTTCATATAGGACTGTTGCACATCGGTTTCAATATGTTTGCGCTTTCGCAGGTAGGGCCGGTGCTGGAGGAACGGATCGGTGGGGCACGGTTTTATACCTTATATACTCTGTCCCTGGTTGGCGGAGCTGTAGCGGACCTGCTGCTGCGCGGCGGGGTGTTCATCGTGATTGCCGGCGCATCGGGCGCCTTGTTCGGACTGATCGGGTTCGGCGTGGCGCAGGGGCATTTCGCGGGAGGGCAAGGCGGGCGACTGCAGCGCGACTTCTTCCTGAGGTGGGCGGTTTACGGGTTTGTTTTCGGTTTCCTGATCGGCGCGGACAACATTGCGCACATGGGCGGATTCATTGCGGGCGCGTTGATGGGCTTCTTGATTGAAAAGGAGCGACGGATGCGGGACAGGCTCGTCCCGATATGGCGTTTGCTGGCATGGCTTCTCTGTGGCGCGACGTTGACGGCTTTCGCGGGGCTATGGCTTTCGAAATAAAGACTTGATTCCACGCGGCAAAACCCGTTTTACTGTGCCCCGCTCTGGTCTTCAGACCCCCGGCGGGAAAAGGTTTTTTCAGCCTCGAATACTAAGGAGAAAACGGTCATGGCAGAAATGGAATACGGACTTTCGGAAACGCAGAAGGAAATTCGGGAAATGGTGCGCGAGTTTGCCCTGGAGCGGGTTCTTCCGGTCCGGGCGGAACTCGACGAGAAGGAAGAATTCCCGACGGAATTGCTCAAGGAGCTGGGCCGCATGGATCTCATGGGCCTCTACATCCCTGCGGAGTATGAAGGTTTCGGCGCGGAGAGCATGCTGGATTTCGTAATCGCCATCGAGGAGCTCAGCCGTATTTGCATCGGCGTGTCGGTTTCCTATGCGGCAAACGCGCTGGGCGCGGACCCGATCCTGATCGGCGGCTCGGACGAGCAGAAGAAGAAATACCTGCCGCCGCTGGCAAAGGGCGAAAAGTGGGCGGCGTTTGCGCTGACCGAACCTAACGCGGGCAGCGACGCAGGCGGAATCCAGACGCAGGCCGTGAAGAAGGGCGACAAGTACATCCTCAACGGCACGAAACAGTGGATCACCAACGGCGGCGAGGCGGACACGTACACGGTACTCGCGGTGACGGACAAGAAACGCGGGGCGCGCGGCGTGTCGTGCTTCATTGTCGAGAAGGGGATGCCCGGCTTCAAGTTCGGCAAGAAGGAACAGAAAATGGGTATTCGCGCATCGGCTACGCGCGAGTTGATTTTCGAAGATTGCGAAGTGCCGGCCGAAAACCTGCTCGCGAAGGAAGGCATGGGCTTCATCCTCGCGATGAAGACGTTCGATGTTTCCCGTCCGGGTATTGCGGCGCAGGGCGTGGGCCTGGCGCAGGGCGCTCTGGACGAAGCGTGCAATTACGCCCGCCAGCGCATCCAGTTCGGCAAGCCGGTCATTGCGAACCAGGGCTTGCAGTGGATGCTCGCGGAAATGGCGACGCAGGTTGAAGCCGCGCGGGCGCTGACCTACGGCGTGTGCCGCACGATTGACAGCGGCGCGAAGGACGTATCGAAGCTGTCCGCGATGTGCAAGCTGTACGCGACCGATATCGCGATGGACGTCACGACGAAGGCCGTGCAGGTATTCGGCGGATACGGCTTCATGCGCGAGTACCCGGTGGAGAAGATGATGCGCGACGCAAAGATTCTCCAGATCTACGAGGGAACGAACCAGATTCAGCGCGATGTCATCGGCCTTTCGCTGGTGAAGGAATATGCGGCGGTGAAGAAGTGAGAAGCCTGGAGCAATGGAGAGATGGAGTAATGGAGTGATGGCCAGAAGGAAACGGAGCGAAGCACCCCAATACTCCATTGCTCCAACACTCCATCACTCCCTGTCTGTATAAAGGATTCGGTCATGCACATAGTCGTTTGCGTCAAACAGGTTCCGGGCACCACGAAGGTTCAGATCAACCCGGAAACGAACACCCTTATACGCGATGGCGTCGAAGCGATTATCAATCCATTCGACGAAAACGCGCTGGAAGCGGCGCTGGTTCTCAAGGACACGATGGGAGCGAAAGTGACCGTCATGTGCATGGGACCGCCTCAGGCGGAATCAGCGCTGCGCGAATGCCTGGCTCGGGGTGCGGATGACGTGGTGTTACTTTGTGACCGCGCTTTTGCGGGGTCTGACACGTGGGCCACCTCTTATGCATTGGCGCAGGGGGTCCGAGCCTTGGACAAGGTGGACATTGTCTTGTGCGGCAAACAGGCCATTGACGGCGACACAGCCCAGGTGGGGCCGGGTGTTGCGGAGTTTCTCGGGTGGCCGGTCATCACCTATGTGCGAAAACTTGAGATCAAGGATCACATGGTTCGCGTGGAACGCATTTTCGAGGACGGGTACGAGGTTATTGAAGCGGCATTGCCTGCGGTTCTGACGACCGTGAAGGAAATGAACGTTCCGCGCATGGCCTCTTTGAAGGGCCGTATGCGCGCGAAGAAGGCGGAGATCAAGGTGCTGGATGCCGAGACGGCCAAAGCGGACGCGAACGAGATCGGTTTGAAGGGGTCTCCAACGCGCGTGGTGAAGATATTCACGCCGCCGAGAAAGACTTCGGGCATCAAGGTGGATGGATCGGAGCCGCTTGTGGCGGCCCGCGAACTCGTGGCTCACCTTCGCAATCAGAAAGTCATATAAAGAGAGAACGACGATGTCCCTGGAAATTATTCAAGACAAGTGCACCGGCTGTGGAATCTGTTTGAAGGCCTGTCCGTTCGGTTCGTTGAGCCTGGAAATGCGCGACAAGGTCGGCGCGCCGCATCCGAAGTTCAAGCGTATCGTCATGGTGGACGTGTCGTGCAACCTGTGCGGCGCCTGCGTGCCGACCTGCAAGTTCGAGGCGATGAAGCTTCATCGCCCGGATGAGCCGAAACCGGCGGTGAATCTTGCCGACTATGCCGGCATCTGGGTCTATGCCGAACAGCGCGATGGCGTGATTCAGGACGTCGCATTCGAGTTGCTGGCAAAGGGACGTGAACTGGCCGATGCGCGGCAGACGGAGCTGGTTGCCGTTCTCCTCGGGCACAACATCAAGGAGAAGGCCGAGGAAATTTTCCATCACGGAGCGGACAAAGTGGTGCTTGTGGATCACCCGGTGCTGGGCGTTTTTGATTCCGATGCGTACACGGATATTTTCGCCGACTTGGTCAAGAAGCACAAACCCGAGGTGGTGCTGGCAGGCGGGACGAGCATTGGGCGGACTTTCATCCCCCGCGTGGCGATCCGTGTGAAGACGGGTCTCACGGCGGACTGCACCGGGCTGGACATAGACGAGAAAGACAAGTTGCTTCTTCAAACGCGGCCGGCATTCGGCGGCAATATCATGGCGACGATCATCTGCCCGAATCATCGGCCGCAAATGGCGACGGTTCGCCACAAGGTCTTCAAGAAACAGAAGCCGGACACCGCGCGCAAGGGAACCGTGGTTGAAGAGATTGCCGATCTCAAGGCCGGTCGCTCTAAGGTCGTGGACGTAATCCATGAGATGACGAACGAGATCAACGTCGCCGAAGCCGATATTATCGTGTCCGGCGGGCGCGGGCTGGGTGGGCCGGAGAAGTTCCAGCTCCTGTTCGACCTGGCGCACGAGCTCGGCGCGGCGGTAGGCGCATCGCGCGGTGCGGTGGATGCAGGGTGGATTTCCTCGTTCCACCAGGTGGGACAAACGGGCAAGACCGTGTGTCCGAAGCTGTATATCGCGTGCGGTATTTCGGGCGCGATCCAGCATCTCGTGGGAATGAGTTCCTCCGACATGATTATAGCGATCAACAAGGATCCTGCGGCCCCGATATTCGACATGGCCGATTACGGAATCGTCGGCGACCTCAATGAAGTCCTTCCCATGCTGACGAAGGTGCTGAAGGAAGGATGAGGGGCCGTTAACAGTTATTGGTTATCAGTTCTCGGTTAACAGATAACCGATAATCGTTACCCTCCCTCACTTCATCGTCGGCGGATGATTCGTGAAAATGATCTGCGTTTCGTCCACGTGACCGGGCGGGCGCTCTGAGGGCAACAAGTCGCCGCCCGCGATGGAAACGCCGCCGTCTACATGAATCACCTGGCCCGTGATTTTTTTCGAATAAGGCCCGAGCAGGAAAGCAGCCATGTAGGCCACTTCGGTCTTGTCGTTGATCACATCCCACGGAAGGGGGCTCACCTTGCGCCATGTACGCGCGAGATGTGCAAAGTGCGGAATCGCCTTGGCCGCTTTTGTGGTCAGGGGGCCGGCGGACACAGCATTCACGCGAACCATGTCGCGGCCGTGACGGCGCGCGAGAGCACGGACGAGCGCCTCGAGCGCGGCCTTGTTGACGCCCATCCAGTTATAATAGGGGAAAGCGAAGCGGGATTCGAAGGTCAGCGCTACGACTGAACCGCCGTGCTGCATTTTGGGTTGCGCGTAGCGAACGACTGTGGCGAGCGAAACGCAACTGATATGAAAGGCGAGCTTCAGATCGTCATAGGCATCCGTATGAAATTCCGAACCAAGGCAGGTTTTCGGATTCGCGAACGCGATGGAGTGTACGACGCCTGCGATGGGGCCGGTTCGTTCGAAAAGTTCACGCACTTGTTCGTCTGCGGTGACGTCACAATACTCAAACCGGAGGGCATCTTTCTGCTCCTGCGAGAGCCGGTCGCTCCGGTCAAAAAATATCTTCTTCAGCCGCTCGTTCTGAACGGTGTAGATGACTTTCCCGCCCCATCGCTCGATTTCCTGGCCGATTGCGAAGGCCAGCGAATCCGCGTCGAGCAGTCCCATTACCACGTATGTTGAATTGCGTTCGATCATAGATCCCTCCCGGGCTTGTTCGGTTATAACAATAGCGCAATGTCGGCAGGAATCAAAAAGGTTTGCGGGTAAGGCTTGCGAATCGGAATACGACAGCCAAAATGACGGCCGGAGGATGATGTATGAGCGAAAAGAAAAAAGGACAAGGGTTGAAGAGCGCGCTGGATCTGGCGTTGGAGCGAATGGGGCAGAGGGCGGGAGGGGGTGCCGCCTTGAATGCCGAGCAGAAGCAGGCGCTGGCGGAAGTGGAGCGTGGGGTACAGGCCAAGGTGGCGGAGACGGAAATCATGATGGCGCAGGCGCTGGCCGTTGCGCGTGCGAAGGGCGACGCGGAGGAGATCGCGAAGATTGAGGAACAGAAGAGAGATGAGATTGCCCGCATTCGACGGCGCGGCGAGGACGACAAGGATCGGATCAGGGCCGGTAATTGAGCGATTGCTAAAAAAGCGAAGGAACGTAACGCGCGATTGCATTTCCCCATGGAAGCCCTAGTATTCCGTCGCATTGGATTATGCCGGTGGGAGTATCTGTTCGAAGCAGGTTTGCAGGAGATGTCGTCACATGAAGCAGGAAGCGTTGGCGCGTTGGACGCTCGATGACGCGATGGACACCTATGGGGTCCGCAACTGGGGTGCGGGCTATTTCGATCTTTCGCCGGAGGGCGAAGTTGTCGTGCGTCCTAAAGGAATGGCCGGCGAGGCCAGGATCAGCCTCATGGAAATCGTCAGCGGGTTGAAGGCGCGTGGCATGGATCTGCCGGTGCTTCTTCGATTCGGCGACATTCTCGACTCCCGCGTGGAACTTCTGAACAACTGCTTTGCGAAGGCCATGCGCGAAGCGAATTACCAGTCCTTCTACCGGGGCGTCTATCCGATCAAGGTGAACCAGCAGCAGCAGGTCGTCGAGGAAGTGATGGCTTGCGGACGTCGTTTTCATCACGGGATGGAAGCGGGCAGCAAGGCGGAACTCATTGCCGCGCTGGCGTATGTCAATGACACCGAATCGTTCGTGGTCTGCAATGGCTACAAGGACGAAGAGTTTGTTGATATTGCTCTGCTTGCGCTGAAGATGGGGATTCAAACCATCATCGTGCTGGAAATGTCCACCGAACTGTCGTTGGTGCTTGAGCGGGCGAAGCATCTGGGCGTGCGTCCCCGCCTGGGATTGCGCGCAAAACTCGCAGCGCGCGCGGGCGGGCATTGGACGGAGTCCGGCGGCGATCGGAGCATGTTCGGGTTAAACCCCTCGCAGATCATTGACGTGGTGGATTGTCTGCGCAAGGAAGGGATGCTGGATTGTCTGCAGATGCTTCACTATCACGTCGGCTCGCAGATCCCGAACATCCGAAGCATACGAGCAGCGGCATCGGAAGCGTGCCGCGTCTACGTGGACCTCGTGACGGAAGGCGCCGCGATGGGCATCCTGAATGTGGGCGGCGGATTGGCCGTTGACTATGACGGATCGCATACGAATTTTGCGAGCAGCAGCAATTACGCTATTGATGAATATGCGGTGGACCTTGTGGAAGTGATCATCAAGGTCTGCAACGAGGCGGGCGTGCCGCACCCGATCCTGGTGAGTGAATCAGGCCGCGCGACCGTCGCGCATCACTCCGTGTTGTTGTTCAATATCCTGGATGCGACGCGATTCGAATCGCATGGTTTTCCGGAGGATCTGGGGACGGATGCGCCGGAACAACTGAAGCATCTGGTGGACGCAAGCAAAGCGCTCTCGAGCAAGAACTTCCAGGAGTGCTATCACGACGCGGTGTATTACCGGGACGAGATACGCGCGCTTCACGAAATGGGGGCTATCTCATTACGCCAGCGGGCGCTGGCGGAGCGGGTTTTCTGGCACATCATCAGCCGGATTGCCGAAGAGGTGCGGGACCGGAAGTACGTGCCGGACGAATTGGAAGGATTGCAGGCCGCGATCTCCGATGTGTACTACGGGAATTTCAGCGTTTTCCAGTCGTTGCCTGACGTCTGGGCGATCCAGCAGCTCTTTCCCATTATGCCGATTCACCGGCTGATGGAGCGGCCGACACGGCAGGCTACCCTTTCAGATATCACCTGTGATTGCGACGGAAAGATCCAGCGGTTCATTGACTTGCACGACGTCAAGCCGACGTTGCCCGTCCACGAGTTGAACGGAAGCGAATATATCCTCGGCGTATTTCTCGTGGGCGCATACCAGGAAACACTTGGCGATCTGCACAATCTGCTGGGAGACACCAACGTGGTCAGTATCAAGCTCGATCAGGATGGAAAGGCCGAATTCACGCACGAAATCGCCGGCGACACGGTGGCTGATGTTCTGACCTATGTCGAGTATACACCGCAGGAAATGCTGGACCGGGTTCGTCGCATGGCGGAGCAGGCCGTGCGTTGCCAGCGCATCACGCCGGAGGACCGACGCCGAATCATGGACGCGTATGAGACGGGGCTCCGGGGATATACGTACTTCGAACGATAGAAGCGGATTGGCCCTATTCGGATTTGTTCGGCGGGGTGGTGAAGAGGCCGACTGCGCGTTCTTCCATGTAGGAAATCCAGTTCCGCCCTCGCAGACTGGTCCAAGCCGTTCTGAGTAATCGAAGAGGGCTTCGTCGGACGGATCGTTCTATATGCGTGAAGGCGTCGGCAAGAGCGACAGCACTTTCACGGCCACCCCACAAGGTGGATGGTCGTTCGAGCATCCATGGGTCAACGGTCCACCGCAGCCACTCTTCGAGCAGGCCGGAAATGGAGCTGCCGTTTTCTTCGCATACCGGTGCGTCGAGCTGCAGCGGGAATGCTTCAAGCGAGTAGGAGCGGCATGCCAGCTGGCGAATCGTGTGCAGTACGCGGCTTGTTTCCCCCGTTGATTCTTCCGGCCCGCCCATCCAGAACCGGAGGTGCACCGCGATTCCTCGCTCCTCCAGCATGCTTAACGTGGAGGCCAGATCCTTCGCGCCGATCACGCATCCGTGCCGCCGCAGCAGATCGGGATCGCATGAGGGAAACAGGAACTCGACGCGCCGACACAAACTCTGCGCGAGCAGGAGCAGCGTATCGTCCGTCAGATGGGTCGGCAACAGGCGCAACGCCCACGGCTGGACATTTCGAATGGAGGTCAGCGTTCTGCACCAGCGTTGCAATCGTTCGGGGGTCCAGAAGCCGGGCGGGTCGTCAAGAAGCACTTCACCGATTCCATGGGGCGGGCATTTCTGCATGGCCGAGGCGAACCGTTCCATGGGCCAGATTCTTAGTGGTTCCCGATAGCCGCCGAAAGCACGGTCCGCGGGATACCGTGTATGGCCTCGCGAAAGCCGAGTCACCACCTTGCAGCTTTCGTTCTCATCAGGTTTGTAGGCATTCCAGAAGACGCCCTCCCAATCCGGCAGCGAAAGAGAGCGGAGGTCTGAGAGCCAGTAAGCTTCTTTCGCGGGTTGCCCGGTCAAGCCCAATCCCGGAACTTTCGAGAGCCGCTGAGGCGTGTCGAGCCGGTCGAGCAGATCCCGCAGTATGGGTTCGGGATCGCCGGACAGCGCGAAATCCGTTCGCGGCAGAGACGCGGCGTGCTCGGGAAATTGGGAAGGGTATTCACCGCAGGCGACCGTGACGATATCGGGGAACCGGCGCTTGAGTATGTCAAAGATCGCGGCGGCTTCACCGAGCCCGGCGGTCTGTGTGTTCACGACCGCCACATCCGACATCGAGAAGCGTACGGCCTCCACCAGTTCCTGTTCCAGCAAGCTGAACAGGCGGCAGTCAACAAGTGTGCAAAGGTGCCTGGTGCGCTGCAGGAGAAAAGCGCGAAGGCACAATAAAGGCCACGGAGAAGAGAGCGGTCTTGCCGAGGACGGCTCCACCACGGGGGCCTCGGGGCGCCCGGAAGGCGGTTGTATCAGCAGAACTCTCATAAATGCGCTATTCTTCTTTCTTCAGAAACGGCCAATGACTAGGATATATCGTACCGTCATGCTGAATTTGCGTACAGGCTGAAATGACTATCATCGAATGTGATTACCTGGTCATCGGTAGCGGACTTGCGGGGTTGATGTCCGCGCTCTATCTCCGCAAGCACGGGCGCGTGTTGATTGCCAGCAAGCGGGACCCCTCCGACAGCAGTACCAGTTGGGCTCAAGGCGGTATCGCTTCCGTTACCGATCCGAAGGACTCCATAGACAAACACGTGCACGATACACTGGACACCGGGACGGGGGTCTGCAACGAACGCGCGGTGCGAGAAATCGTTTCTTCCGGTCCCGCGCGTATTCATGATCTCGAAGAACTGGGCGTCATGTTCGAACGGCGCGCGGGACATGGCGAGGAGTATGACCTTGGCCGCGAAGGCGGTCATTCCCATCGCCGCGTGCTGCATTCCGGCGACTTCACCGGCCGCGAAGTCATTAACGTGCTGCTGCAGCGCGTGGGGGAAGATCCCCAGGTTGAGTTGCGGCCGAATTTCATGGCGATTGACCTGGTGACCACGGGATGGCTGCGCCGTCCGGGTCCGAGCCGGTGCATCGGCGCATACTTCCTGGATCGGAACACCGGAGACATCATGGCGGTGCGGGCAGCCCACACCATTCTTGCGACCGGCGGTGCGGGCAAGGTCTATCTTTATACCAGCAATCCGGATATTGCGACCGGCGACGGCATAGCGATGGCGTGGCGGGCTGGGTTGCCGATCAAGAACATGGAATTTGTGCAATTTCACCCGACGTGTCTCTACCATCCCGAAGCCAAGTCCTTTCTGATCAGCGAAGCCGTGCGGGGGGAGGGCGCGGTGCTGGTCAATGCGGCAGGCGAGGCGTTCATGGAGCGCTATGACAAGCGCGGCTCACTGGCGCCGCGTGACGTGGTGGCCCGCGCGATAGACTATGAAATCAAAACCCGGGGCGACCGTTGTGTCTATCTCGATGCCACGGGGCATCCGGCCCGGTTTTTAAAGAAGCGGTTTCCGAATATTTTTGCCGCCTGCCTGAAATACGGCTTCAACATGGCGGAAGACCTGATTCCCGTTGTACCCGCCGCGCATTATTTTTGCGGGGGCGTGGAAGCAGAAGTGGATGGGACGACCGCGCTGCCCGGCCTGTATGCTGTGGGGGAGGTGGCATGCACAGGCCTGCACGGCGCGAATCGCCTTGCAAGCAATTCGCTGCTGGAAGCCCTGAGCTGCGCGTATCGCGCGGCGGAGGCCGTAGCCAGGTCTGGCATTGCCAAGGATTCGGCGAATGACGTTGCAATTCCGCCCTGGATTTCAGGAGATGCCGTGCCCAGCGATGAGGCCGTGGTGGTCGAGCACAACTGGAACGAAGTGCGCATGTGCATGTGGGACTATGTAGGTATTGTACGCACCAACAAGCGGCTTGAACGGGCGTGGCGGCGCATCCGGAATCTGCGCGCGGAGATACGGCAATATTACCTGGATTATCTCGTGACGGACGACGTTCTCGAACTGCGTAATATTGCGGATGTTGCCTCGCTGGTGATTCGCTGCGCGTTGCTTCGCAAGGAGAGCCGTGGGCTTCATTACACGCTGGATTATCCTTACGTGGACGAGTCCTTGCCCCGCGAAACACGACTGCTCGATCCACCCGGCGGTTCCGTGCATCTCGGTCCGGATTGAAGTTATTCCTTTTCGGCGTGCAGCAAGTGATCCACAAATAACATCACGCAGGTCAGCGCGAGCAAGGCGACCAACAGCCATAGAATGATGGCAAAGATGTATTTGTCGGGCGGGATGGGTTTGTCCGGCGGCGCCATGAAAAGCATCAGAGTTCCTGCGATCCATATGGCGGCCAGCACGAGGGACAGGTAACGGCATGCTTCGGCGGCAGCTGTCCATCGAATGGAAGCCGTGCTTCGGGCGATGTCCGCAAGAATACGGCAGGCGGGAATCGTAAGAAGGAAGGTCGCGAGATTGAGCTGCAACCAGGTCGTGGTGGGAAAACCCAACTCCAGGAGCGTGAACCAGATCAAGCCCATGGACACGAACATGAAGCCAGTCTGGATGCTGAAGAGGAAAAGGGGGAACCATCCATCCGAAGTGAGTGCGAGATACGTGGCCGCGCGGGTCTGAATGTCCCGTGCAAAGCAAATGCCGTGACACCCGGTCAGCAGAAGTTGAAGTCCGACGGAAAGGCCAAGTGCCGCCCAAAGTCCCGGGGCAGGGAAGCCACGGTGAGCGAACATCATAATCAATGATATCGCGAGTGGAGCCATGCCGAGTCGCTGAGTGAGTTGAAAATGCCCACGCGCTGCTCTTTGCGATAATTGATACTCGTTGAAGAACTCCATTGACCAAGTAATCTGAAAAAGCGGCGCGCTTCTGTCAATGGAGCAAAAGCATATTCGTCGGAGAAACAGTCTGCGCATCCCGTAATCGTTACTAGCGCAGCGCCAGCGATAAGGAAAACCGTGCTTCCTAAACCGGTTAACCATCGAAACTTGCGAAAATGAACAATCTGACCATTTATATTTGACACTGCAACCGCTCTCAGGTAATGTGTATGGCATGATGTTCACGTTAATCCGTTTTAAATGTAATAATTGTTTAGCGTGAACATCAAAATCAGGCGTAGGCAGATTGGTGTGGAAAGTCGAGGAAAGTGTTGAGAATTGCGCGTTTGTCCGGCGCTCGACAGGACAAAGCAGGAGGAAGGTCATGAAGTTGAGAGTATTGGTTAGCATGATAGCAATCATGGGGATTGCAAGCTTGGCGTCAGCGAATCTGTTGACGAATCCGAGCTTTGAGTTAGGCACTGGACAAGGCGGCGGATTGGGTGATGCGAGCATTACGGGTTGGTTCTTTTCGTCGGCGGACGGATGGTGGGCTAATAATGAAGTTCACGATGGCGACTGGTCCATTCGTCGTTGGGGCACAGGATCGTATATGGCCCAGAACATCGCCGTTTCCGCGGGTCTTGAGTATAACTTCAGCGTCTGGGCATTCGATGACAGCGGCGAGGCGCTGGGGACCGAGTCTTATTTGGAACTCCGGGCGGAATGGCGGGATGGAGTTGGTGAAATCGGCCGTTCCGTGATCGGAACTATTGTCGGTGGCGGCACCTTGGATCAATGGAGACAAGTAACCGGGTCCGCGATAGCTCCTGTCGGCGCTGAATCAGTAAACTTCACCATCGGCACGGAGAACAGTGGGACATGGGCTGGCCGCGTTTCGTTTGACGATGCCTCCATGACGCAGGTTATTCCCGAGCCGGCGACGCTGTCGTTGCTCGGCATCGGGTTCCTTGGCCTGAACTATCTGCGCCGTAAAGTCCGTCGCTAAACGGTTCGCAAGATGATTGAAGAAGGGCGGTTGGCAACAACCGCCTTTTTTCTTTGCGTATGTATTTCCAGACGGGAATGTGCTATCGAATGCATATATGAACAACACGATTCGATCCCTCACGTTCTTGTTACTTTCTATGGTTGTATTCTCATTTTCATTTTCCGCCACGGCGGCGGACGAAGACTGGCCGGCGCTTCGATTCGACGAACACGATCGTATTCTTATTCTCGCGCCGCATCCTGATGATGAAGTGATCGCCTGCGGCGGCGTCATCCAGCATGCGCTCTCGAGAGGCCTTCCGATAGAAGTGGTTTTCTATACCATGGGCGATAACAACCAGTGGTCGTTCACGCTGTATCGAAAGCATCCCGTCATCGAACCGCACGCGGTTCGGGCGATGGGAGAAGTACGGCACGGCGAGGCTCTCGCCGCCGGCGCGGCGCTCGGTCTCGAAGCCGCGCAACTGAAGTTCCTCGGTTATCCCGATTTCGGCACACTCCATATCTGGCAACAGCACTGGGATTGGGCTTCGCCGTTCCGGAGCATGCTGACGCATGTCACGCAGGTCCCTTATACCAACGCCTTCAGGCCCGGCGCACCGTATAAGGGCGAGGAGATCTTGCGCGATCTGAAAGACACTATCGTGGCTTTCAGTCCGACCCGGATATTTGTTTCCCATCCGGGCGACATGAATCCGGACCACCGCTCTCTCTATCTTTTCACCCGCATCGCGCTCTGGGATCTTGAAAAGGAACTGCAGCCTGCATTGCATCCATTCCTCGTGCATCATGCGCATTGGCCGGCGCCGCGCGGATATGATCCGGCGCTTCGATTGGTGCCTCCACCCGATTTTTCCCGCGCTTGTGCCTGGCAAGTGCTCAGCCTGACCCCGGGGCAGGTGGAGACCAAAGAGCGTGCGCTGAAGCAGCATGCAAGCCAGTTCGCTTATGCCGCGGCGTATCTCGAGTCCTTCGTTCGCGAAAACGAATTCTTCGGCGATTATCCTGCCGTCAAATTAGGCGTCAGTTCCGGAGATGAGCCGATCACGCTGGATGCGCGATCGAGCGAGGCCCATATTCCCGATCAGTTGACCGAGGAAGAGCGCGCGTCGTTCGTCGGCATCGAAAAGCGTTTTATCCGCTTCGACGGATCCAACGTGGTGGTTTCGCTGGGTTTCTCGCGGCCGATTGCCCGTACGGTCGGCGTGGATGTTCACCTGTTCGGATACAGGTCGGATAAACCGTTTTCCGAAATGCCGAAGCTGCGGGTTCAGGTCGGAGCGGCATCGCATGCCGTATATGATCAAAGCCGCGAGCTGCCGGGGAATTCTGTGCAGGGGGTTCGCAGCGACCGAAAAATTTCTTTGCAGATTCCCTTGGAGCTTATGGGTAACCCGGAGCGAATCCTGACCGACGCGCGCACGCGCTTGAGCTTTGTGCCGCTCGATTGGGTTGCATGGAGAACCGTCGAAGTTGCTGCTCCCGTTGTCGAGAACCCGTCTCCGGATGAATGAGGATCCTGTCATTCGGCCTTTTGCCGCCGGCGATCGTCCGGCGGTCCGGCGCATTGCCTGTGACACGGCGGACTGCGGACAACCGGTGGAGCGTTTCTTTCCCGATCGCGAAATATTTGCGGACCTGCTCACGCGTTATTATACCGACTTCGAGCCGGAGTCATCGCAGGTGGGGGAACAAGGCGGTGTGGTCGTCGGCTACCTGAACGGATGCCTGGAGACAACGCGCCATGACCACTTGATGAAGGCTAAAGTTCTGCCGGCCGTTTTAGCGAAAACCTTTTTTCGGGGCACATGGTTCAGGCCTCAGGCCATGCGATTCGTTCTTCGGAACATGGGCGTTTGGGTTAGTCACCGTTATGAGCCGCCTCTCGATTTGACGCAGTATCCCGCGCACCTTCATGTGAATCTGGCTCCGGACTTTCGCGGACATGGATTGGGACGCATGCTGGTGGAGACATTTTTAAACCATGTCGCCGACCGTGGAGTGGCCGGTGTGCATGCGAGCGTTCGCGAGGACAACGAGAAGGGGCGGAGGTTCTTCGAGCGGCTGGGCTTTCGGGAGATTGCCATGCATCCGGTCTTGCGACTGGAAAAGGCCGGCGGTGTGTTGTATGGAGTGCTCTACGGATTGAATATTAACGGGCCGTTGCCCAAACCCGAATTTCGAAATCCGAAATACGAAACAATCTCGAAGTTCAAAATCTAAAATCAGAAACCGCGGGGTTTTCTGATGTTTTCTTTATTTGTTTTTTTCGAATTTGTTTCGGATTTCGACATTCGTGCTTCGAATTTCGGGCTGAAAGGATTTCGGCAACAGCCCGTTAAGACGTGATTGCGGCTGCCGGGGTTCAGTCCGTGTTATCAAGGAAAGGAAGATCGCAATGAAATGGTTCAAGAGATTATTGATTGCGCTGGTTGTCCTGCTGGCAGTTGCCTTGCTGACGGCCAATTATTATTTGGGCAAGGTCGTGAAAACCGTGGTCGAAAATACGGGTCCCGCCTTGGTGGGAGTCCCGCTGCAACTGGAATCGGCGCATTTTCGTTTGCTCCAGGGCGTAATCCGGCTTGATGGATTTGTGTTGGGGAATCCCGAAGGCTTCAAGACGGACAAGGCGATCGGGGTGGGGCATATTGGTGTGGACATTGATGTGCGCTCGATGTTTGGCGACACAATCCGAATCAAGCGTATCCTCATCGAGGAACCTGAAATCGTTTATGAAATGGGCTTGGGCAAGAGCAACATAGGGCGAATCCTTGATGGTATGGGCGGTGCGGAGGAGGAAAAAGAAGAAGAAAAGGAAGCCGTCGAGAAAGAGGAGGCGGGCAAGAAGGTGGTCATTGACGACCTTTGGATCAAGGACGCGAAAGTGCGTGTGAGTATGACCGTGGCGCAGGGACTTGCTGCGCCGGTTCCGCTGCCTGACATCCGGCTGACCGATGTGGGGAAGGAAGAGGGCAGGCAGGGCGCTTCGCCGGTGGAAGTGATTCGCGGGGTGCTCGGGGCGATCGTGAGTTCGGTGGGCAAAGTTGTGACCGGTTCTGTTGAGCTTGTCGGAGATGGAGTAAAAGCGGTGGGTGGTGCCGCCGCGGATGCCGGCCGGGCCGTAGGCGATGGTGCGGCGGCTGTCGGTGGTGCGGCAGTGGATGCGGGCCGGGCCGTGGGCGATGGCGTGGCTGCGGTGGGAGGAGCTGCAGTGGATGCCGGAAAGGCCGTGGGCGATGGCGCACGAGCTGTTGGCGGCGCTGTAGGCGAAGGAGCGTCCCGTATTGCTGGTGGCGTGAAAGGCTTGATTGGCAGGGATTCGGAGGAAAGCGATCCTCCAAGCGCCGAAGAGCCGGGGAAATAGCAGTTCGCTTTACAATCAACTCTAATGATCGCGGCTACGTCGCGTCATCATGGGCTGGTTGTCACCACGCCTAACGTGCGCGACTTCAAAGGGATTCCCGGTCTTTTGGTTGAAGATTGGGACGCGGTGTAGTGCCGACGTCTGGGCCGGCGCAGGATTCGGCAATTCACAATACAAAAATTATGATTGCCGCCTCTTCCCGATGCTCATCGCCCTGAAAACCGGGCGCAGAGCGAAGAACAGAATGGCCGTTGCCAGGGGGGCTGCGGATACCCATCCTGCGATACCGTGAAGTATCGCGTCTCCAAATTGAACGAAGAACACACGCGCGCCCTCTTCAGCAACGGTCCTCAGCTCGGATAAAGTCAGAGGAAATGGCGGCACGCCGAATATCTTTTCGCCAAGCCGGACGAAGGGAATTACGAGTAGCAGCAGGAATGGGTAGGCGATCCAGTTGCCGACCTGTATGGCCACCTGGTTCAGCCGCAGCGCGGCGGCCACGGATACGCAGAGGATCGTTGTCGTCCCCAGCACCGGGAAAACGCCGATCACACATCCCAGGGCAACGCTCAACGCGAGTTTTTCAGGTGTGACGCCCTGGCGGAGCACATTGAGAAGAGGCGCGACGACCCGCCGTTGCCAGAGACCGGCAGCGGAAGGCGCTGAGACAGATTGAACGGCTTCGGCGTCATTCATTTGCCGGAAGATACTTCGTGTCGTCACGGGCTGCAAGTCCGGCCATATCAACAAACACCAACAACTAATGGGGTCCAAACATTTTCCTAACATACCGATGGTGTAGTGCGACGCGAGGCAAACAAGTCTCGTCGCACAAGCATGGAAACCATTCACAGGAATGAAAGGAGCAGGAATGAAAGTATCGAAAATGTTGGCAGCTGGAACGATGGCGCTGGCTGTCCTGGGCGGATCAGCCGTTGCCCAGGTGAAAGTGGACAAGGATCTCCCCGGTTATAAGCCCGTCAAAGGCATCTCGGGAACGATCAAGAGCGTCGGGTCCGATACGTTGAACAACCTCATGACACTGTGGGGCGAAGGCTTCAAGAAGATGTATCCGAACGCCCAGATCGAAATCGAAGGCAAGGGCTCCTCGACCGCGCCCCCGGCGTTGATCGCCGGCACGGCCACGTTCGGGCCGATGAGCCGTGAAATGAAGCAGAACGAGATTGATGAGTTTGTTGCGAAGTTCGGTTACAAGCCCACGGCGCTGCCCACGAGCATTGATATGCTGGCCGTTTACGTCAACAAGGACAATCCAATCAAGGGCATGACGATGGCGCAGGTGGACGCGATCTTCTCGAAGAATCGCAAAATGGGTTACGCTGAGGACCTCACAAACTGGGGGCAATTGGGGCTCGCCGGTGAGTGGGCCACATTGCCGATCAGCCTGTATGGCCGAAACGCCGCGTCCGGTACCTATGGATTCTTCAAGGAAAACGCGCTCGGCAAGGGTGACTACAAGGATTCCGTCAAGGAGCAGCCGGGCAGTTCCGCTGTTGTGCAGGGCGTAGCCAGCGACAAGGGCGGCATTGGCTACAGCGGCATCGGTTATAAGACGGCGGATGTCAGGGCGGTTGCATTGGCGGCTGACTCGGACAGCGAGGCCGTGGAGGCGGAGCCGGCAAATGCCTACACGGGCGAGTACCCGCTGTCGCGATACCTCTACGTGTATGTGAATTACCAACCGGGCAGCCAGATGGACCCGCTTCGCCGCGAGTTCATCAAGTATGTGTTCAGCCGGCAAGGCCAGGAAGATGTAGTCAAGGACGGCTATTTCCCGGTGACCGCTAAAATCGCGCGTGAAACGTTGAAGGCCATCGGGATTGAGCCGGGATTCTGATCGTCAGGCGGTTGTTCTATAGGAGTTGTGGCGGCGGAATGACTCCGCCGCCACACCGCAATAGTCGGAACTGTAAGCAACATGTCTCCCGAAAAAATCTTTACCGGTCGCGCGCGCGCGAAGAGGACAAGAGCATCCGTGAAACTCATGGATGTCGTTTCGCGTTTGTTGATCACGATCGGGGGGTTGGGCACGCTGATCACGGTTTCCACTGTTTTCCTCTTCCTTCTCTGGGTGGCCGCGCCGCTCCTCAGCAGGGCCCGAATCGAGAATCCGCATAGCTATAACGTTTCCGGAGCAACGGGGGTTCCGATCATCCACATGGGGTTGGATGAATACCGCTTGATGGAGTGGTTGCTGTTTGCAGATGGGCGCCTACAGGTTCGACGCATGGATGACGGGGAGGTGTTGGAAGAGGAGCGCCTGTTTCCCGGCAGGGAAATAAAAGCTTTTGCGGCGGCCGGAGGATATGACGAGGTGATCGTCGGTTTTGATGACGGAACGGTGGCTCTCGGCAGGATCGGATTTTCAACCGAGTTCGTTGACCAGACCCAGGCGTCGCCAGAATTGAAGGTGCTGGGACCCGGCAGTAGGCTTCGTATTGGAAACGGAATTGCGGAACGAATATCCGCGGATCAGTTTCGCATAAGGCGGCTGGCTCATTCATTTGCGGAACCCATCGAGGCGGAAAGCCCGGCTGCGATCCGTCTCATCGCCTACTCAATTACACCCCTTGGGAAATCCTATGCCGCGTTGAGCGAAGACGGTCGTTTATATGCGTATAATCTTTCGGAGCGAAAAAATATCCTGACCGGAGACGTTGTGCTGCGCCGGGTGCGCGGGGAGATTACGGACATTCTCCAGAAAGATCGTGGCTTGCCGCAGTTTATGGTGTTGTCCGGCCTGGGCGATTCGCTTCTCGTCGCATGGGCGGATGGCTACGCGGTCCGGCTCAATATCCGGGATCTGCGTAATCCGGTGGTGGAAGAGCGATTGCGCATGCTGGACGATTCTGGTTTGCGGCTTACCGTTGTGCAGAATCTTCTCGGGGGAACAACGATACTGGCCGGTGACTCTGCAGGCACGGTGCGCGCATGGTTCCCGGTGCTTACGGAATATGGGGTCGGGCAGACCGCGCAGAGAAGGCTGATTGCGGCGCACCGTTTCGAGCGGCCCGGCGCGGCTGTTACGGCGCTTGCAAACTCGACGCGCATGCGCATGTTCGTCGCGGGCTACGAAGATGGCGGGATCCTCCTGTATCATGTAACCAGCCACAAGCTGCTGGGCGAAGTAGAGATGCCCGGTGCGGCATCCGGCGCGCCGGTGCTTAAAGTCGCGCTGGCGCCGAAGGACGATATGATTTTCGGATTGAGCAGTAGCCTGGCGGCAGGATGGAGTTTGGATCCGCGATATCCGGAGGCCACGCTGTCTTCGCTTTTCCTTCCGGTTTGGTACGAGGGCGCGCGGAAGCCGGAGCATGTCTGGCAGTCTTCCTCGGGCACGGACGACTTCGAACCGAAGCTCGGTCTCATGCCGCTTATTTTCGGCACGATCAAGGCGACGGTTTTCTCTCTCCTGTTCGGGGTGCCGATCGCATTGCTCGGGGCTGTATTCACCAGTGAGTTCATGAGCCCGCGCTCCAAGGCCCGTATCAAGCCGATTGTCGAGATGATGGCCAGCCTTCCCAGCGTCGTTTTGGGCTTCCTTGCGGCGCTCGTGTTCGCGCCCGTGGCGGCAAAGATGCTGCCCGCGGTGCTGAGCGTGTTTGTGACGGTTCCGCTTGCTTTTCTTTTTGGTTCCTACCTCTGGCAATTAATCCCGCATAGGGTTTCGCTGCGCATTCAGCGTTGGCGATTCCCGGCGATGTTTGCGGCAATACCCTTCGGGCTTCTCGCGGCGAGCGGGGTGGGCCCCTGGATGGAGCAGTACTGTTTTTCGGGCGACATCATGCGGTGGTTGGACGGCCAGGTTGGCGGCGCGCGAGGCGGTTGGTTGATCTTGTTCTTTCCTCTTTCAATATTGCTTGTCGCATGGTTGATGGGTTTTACCGAGCCGTGGATCCGCCGTATTTCCATCGGATGGTCGCGCTCGAAGTGCGCCGTCATGGACTTGGTGCGATTCATTGCGTCTCTTGCCATAGCAGCCCTTCTCGCGTTCGGTGCTGCGGTGGTGGCGACAGCTCTGGGCTTTGACCCGCGCGGCGGAATCTTTGGAACCTACGTTCAACGCAACGCGCTGGTGGTTGGTTTCGTCATGGGGTTTGCTGTCATCCCCATTATCTACACAATCGCCGAGGATGCGCTCAGCGCAGTACCCGAGCACCTGCGGTCCGCATCGCTGGCCGCAGGCGCGACACCGTGGCAAACGGCGACGCGCATTATCATTCCGACCGCCATGAGCGGCTTGTTTTCGGCCATCATGATCGGCCTGGGCCGCGCCGTGGGGGAAACGATGATCGTGCTGATGGCCGCGGGAAACACGCCGGTGATGGAGTGGAATCTTTTCAACGGATTCCGCACGCTATCGGCCAATATCGCCGTGGAATTGCCGGAGGCCGTGCGCAACAGCACGCATTACCGGACACTCTTCCTCGCGGCGCTGACCTTGTTCGCCATGACGTTTGTTTTGAACACGGCGGCGGAAATGGTGCGTCTGCGCTTTCGTCGAAAGGCGGTTGAGCTATGAAGGGCGGAGACCCGGAAACGATAAGCGCCGCGAAGAATACCTCGGCGGGTGTTCGCACCCGCAAGCGTGCGACCACTTCGTTGTTTGCGCAGGGAGAGCCGATGATCTGGCTGACGGGCGGTGGGCTGGTCATCGCGCTGGTCATGATTTCCGGCCTGATCTCGCTGATCTTTGCGCAGGGCATCGTCACGCTTTGGCCCCAGCCCATCGTTCGCTATCGCACACACGATGGGCGCGCGTTGATGGGGGAAGTCACGCGGGAAGAGTCCTACAGGCCACAGGAGGCGGACTACGCCCGTTTAGCGCCGGCTGATGAGGAACGCGAAAGGAAGAAAAAAGCAGCTCGAGATGGATGGGCACGGAGGAGGTTGTTGCGAACCGGAAATTTCGAGCTGACCGGCGAGCACTTCAATTGGATCAGTGATCTGGAAGTCTCGGATTCGGACCTCCCCGAGTGGGCGGTGATCGTCGAGCGTCTGTCGTGGGGCCGGTTTTACGGCATTCCCAAGGCCTTCTTGATTGATGGGGAGCAGACCGCGAGCGGCGCTGAAGCGGTGTGGTCTGAATTCCAGCGATATTTTGACGGAGTTGTCGAGAGACGGAAAAAGCAGCGCCACATGGAGACCGTGACGGTCGGTGAGTTGAACCTTCGCCTTGAGCATGCCCGGCTGAACATTCGTCGCGCTGAAATTGTACATGGATCCGGATCCGCAGAGCATAAGCAAGCTGAAGCGGAGTATGAAGTACTGGAAAAGAAGGCGAGCGGCGAATTCGCCCGTATTCAGCACGAAGTGAAAGCGCTGCGCGACAAAAACGAGGGATACCAGATTCTCTTCGAGGTTGCGGATGGCCGCGAGACAAAGCTGAGCCTCGCCGAAATCGTCAGGGCTTATCCCGCAAACCGCCTTTCCTTCCCTCGCAAGATCGCTGTTTACGGATCGCGCTGGATCGAATTCCTGACCGCAGAGCCGCGCGAAGCAAATAGTGAAGGCGGTGTTTTCCCCGCGATATTCGGCACGGTGGTCATGACGGTTCTGATGTCGCTCGCCGTCGTGCCGTTCGGTGTCATGGCGGCTTTATACCTCAGGGAATACGCGAAGGCGGGGCCGGTTGTCAGCGCCGTGCGGATTGCGATCAACAACCTGGCCGGCGTACCCAGCATCGTCTTCGGCGTATTCGGACTGGGCTTCTTTTGTTACATGGTGGGCGCTTCCATAGACCAGCTCCTGTTCGCGGAGAAGCTGCCGAATCCGACGTATGGGAAAGGCGGCATTCTCTGGGCGTCCTTCACGCTGGCGCTGATGACCTTACCGGTGGTGATCGTGGCGACCGAGGAAGCGCTATCGGCCGTGCCCAACTCCATGCGTGAGGGATCATATGCCTGCGGCGCGAGCAAGTGGCAAACGATTCGACGGATCATTCTGCCGCGTGCGCTTCCCGGTATAATGACCGGCATGATCCTTGCGATGGCGCGTGGGGCGGGGGAGGTTGCGCCGCTCATGCTGGTGGGGGCCGTCAAGCTTGCGCCCGAACTGCCGATTGACCGGATATTTCCATACATCCATCCCGAGCGCAGCTTCATGCATCTCGGATTTCACATTTATGACCTGGGCTTCCAGAGCCAGAACAGCGAAGCCGCAAAGCCGATGGTCTTCACGACAACGTTGTTGCTGATCACGATCGTTGCGCTGCTGAACGTTTTTGCGGTTCGACTGCGCACGCGGCTGCGCAGGAAGTTTGTATCGTCAGTATTTTAGAGAAGGAGAGTGTCATGCTGGAAACAATGATGCCTATAACCAATATCAAGCAGGCGCCGGGAAGCCCGGGCGTGAATCGGCTGACGGCCATTGCCCGCGGTGAAACGTTTCCCACCGAAACGCATCCGGAAATCCATGCCGAGCCCGTGATCCTCGACGTGCGCGATTTCTGCCTCTTCTATGGGGAGAAGCAGGCCCTGTTCAATGTCAACATGATCATCCCCAAGGGCAAGGTTACCGCCCTGGTCGGTCCCTCCGGTTGCGGGAAATCCACGCTGCTCCGCTCCGTCAATCGCATCAACGACCTGTTAAGCACCGTGCGGATCAGGGGCGACATGCTTTTGAACGGCGATTCGATTTATGATACAGGCGTGGACGTGATCGAGTTGCGCAAGAGGATGGGCATGGTGTTTCAGAAGCCCAATCCCTTCCCGATGAGCATCTACGAAAACGTGGTTTATCCGCTTCGCATTGATGGCGAGCGGGACAAGGGCGTACTGGATGAGGTCTGCGAGCGCAGTCTTCGCGGCGCGGCGCTCTGGGACGAGGTCAAAGACCGATTGCAGGAAAGCGGCCTCGGCCTTTCCGGCGGTCAGCAGCAACGCCTTTGCATTGCGCGTGCAATAGCCGCCGAACCCGAAGTGCTTTTAATGGATGAGCCATGCTCTGCGCTCGATCCGATCGCAACAAACAAAATCGAGGACCTGATCGAGGAGTTGAAGGGGGAGTACTCCATCCTGATCGTAACCCACAATATGCAGCAGGCTTCCAGAACAAGCGATTATACCGCCTTCATGTACCTCGGCCGACTCATTGAATACGGCCCGACAACGACCATATTTCAGAATCCCCACCTCCAGGAAACCCTCGATTACGTGACCGGCCGTTTCGGCTGAGCACTTTTCCTGAATAGATCGGTATATCAGCGTCTGAATACCCGCTAAAGGCCTGTATTGCGCAAAAATATTGTTATTTTGTCTCGCAACATCACTTTATGTTTTTATGTTTGCTTGAATATTGTTAAATATGTGAGCATGTGTTTCGATGATTCGCTATACTTATTAAAAATATTCATATATTATATTGACTGGATTGCGCCATAGTGTATTTATTATGCAAACAAATGGCCATGATGGCTGTGTTGAGGGCTGGAAAATGACAAAAAAGCAATTAGATGGTGCTCAGGCGCTGGTGCAGTGCCTTGAAAGAGAAGGAATCGAATACATGTTTGGCCTGTCTGGTGGGTCTGCGATTCCGATATTTGACGCTTTAGTGACAACCAATACCAAGATCAAGTTCGTTCTTGTCCGGCATGAGCAGGGAGCGGCGCATATGGCCGATGGGTATGCCAGGGCGACCGGAAAGCCGGCTGCCGTGTTGGTGACCAGTGGTCCGGGCGCGACAAATACTATTACGGGCGTGATGACGGCGCACATGGATTCCGTGCCGATGATTGTGATCACAGGGCAGTCGGTGTCGTGGATGCTGGGCAAGGATGCCTTCCAGGAGTCCGATATATTCGGCATCACGATGCCGGTGGTGAAGCACAGCTACTTGGTGAAGAAGACCAACGACATACCACGCATTGCGCGCGAGGCCTATCATATTGCAACCACGGGGCGGCCGGGGCCGGTGTTGATTGATATTCCGAAAGACGTGAGCGCCGGGCCGTGCACGGCCGACCTGTTCCAGGAGATGGATCTGCCTGGTTACAAACCTTATCCACAGAACATTGATAAGGAGAAAATTCTTGAAGTGGCGGAAGCGCTCACCAAGTCGCGTAAGCCGGTTCTTTTGGTGGGGCACGGGGCCATCATCTCCGATGCCTGCGCGCAAGTGAAGGCCTTGGCGGAAAAGCTGAACGCGCCGGTGGTGAACACACTGCTCGGCAAAGGCGGATTTCCGGAAACGCATAAGCTCGCGCTGGGCATGCTCGGCATGCACGGCACGGCCTACGCGACGAAAGCAGTCATCGAGTGCGATCTGATCATGTCCATCGGTTCGCGGTTCGACGACCGGATCATTGGTCAGCCCGACAAGTTCTGCAAGAACGCAACGAAGATTCATATAGATGTGGATCCGTCGGAGATCGCGAAAATGATCAAGCCGGACATCTCCATTATCGGCGATGCGCGGCCGATCCTTGAGGAATTGATCAAGCATGTGACGAAGCTTGATACCGCGGAGTGGCTGGCACATCTGGACGGGTACAAGAAGAAATATCCGCTGCATTACAAGAAGCAGGGCGGGCTGAAGATGCAGCACATCATGGATGAGCTGTACAAGCTGACTGGCGGAAAGGCGGTCGTGGTGACCGACGTGGGCCAGCACCAGATGTGGGCCGCGCAGTTCTGGAAGACCGATGGGCGCAATGACTGGCTGAGTTCAGGCGGGGCCGGCACAATGGGGTACGGCTTCCCGGCTGCGATCGGCGCTCAGTTTGGCCGTCCGAATGAAACCGTGGTCCTGTTCTGCGGTGATGGCGGATTCCAGATGACGATGGCGGAACTGGCGACGGCGTGTCTGCACAAGCTGCCGATCAAGATTATCGTGCTGAACAACCACTATCTCGGGATGGTGAGGCAGTGGCAACAGTTGTTCTACGATGACCGGAAGAGCGGCGTGGACCTGGAGGGCAATCCGGACTTTGCGAAGGTGATTGAGGCGTACGAAAACGGCAAAGGCTTGACGTTGAAGCGGCCTGCGGATGTGCGGAAAATTCTGCAACGCGCACTGGAGTACAATGACGGGCCGTGCTTGATCAATGCCGAGGTGGTGAAGACCGATAACGTGTTTCCGATGGTGCCGGCAGGCAAGCCGCTGGAGGCGTTGCTGGTCGAGCCGCCGCGCGCGAACGAGAAAATGGAGAAACCCACGGGCTCGACGTGAGGAAGGATGGAGAGATGGAGTGATGGACAAGTGGAGTGGTGGGCAAGAAATTCCTGTCCCAATACTCCCACCCTCCAATACTCCAACTCTCCGATATTGCTGGAGATAAACTATGAATCAGATAGCAAATGACACCCATACGTTAAGCGTTTACGTGGCGAACAAGCCCGGCGTGCTGGCGCGCATTGCGCAGGTTTTCGCCCGGCGCGGCTTCAACATAGATTCGCTCGTCGTTTCGTCATCCGTGGACGGTAACTTTTCGCGCATGACCATTACGGCGAAAGGTGAAGCATCCGGCTTGCAGCAGGTGATCGAAGCGCTGAGGAAGCTCATTGACGTGCTTCACTGCGTGGACCACACCGGTGAAGACGTGGTGGTGCGAGAGCTTGCTTTGTTGAAGGCGAAGGTTTCGCCCGAGCAACGGACCGAGGCGCTGCAGATCGCGGATCATTTCGGCGCCAAGACCGTGGACCTGACGGAGTCCTCGATAATCGTGATGATCACAGGGCACACGGATAAGCTCGATGCGATGATCAAGCTGATGGGCAAGTTCAAGGTCGTTGAGCTGGTGCGCACCGGCAAAGTGGTCATGGCCCGCGGCGAAGAAGAGACGTAAGCGGGACTATCCCAGGCATTGGAAAATTCGGTCGCGGCGAAATAAGTCCGCCGCCGCGGAGCGGGATTGACCGGCATCGCCTGTGGCCCTATATTCTTCGGGCCATGAGTAAAACACTATTTGAGAAGATATGGGACCGGCATGTGGTGAAAACGCTGCCGGACGGGTCCGTCCTGCTGTATATTGATCGCCAGCTTGTTCATGAAGTAACGAGCCCGCAGGCGTTTGAAGGACTCCGCATGTCCGGGCGCAAGGTGCGTCATCCGGAGCTGACTTTCGCGACGATGGATCACAATGTCCCGACGGATAATGTATCCGTTATTCACGATCCGATTTCCAGGGCGCAGGTTGAAGCGCTGCGCGCAAACTGCAAGCAATTCGGAGTGACTCTCTACGATTTGGGCACCGAGCATCAGGGCGTTGTTCATATCATCGGGCCGGAATTAGGCATCACGTTGCCCGGCACGACGATCGTTTGCGGCGATTCGCACACGGCGACGCATGGCGCGTTCGGTGCGCTTGCGTTCGGGATCGGAACTTCCGAAGTGGAACACGTGCTTGCGACGCAGACGCTGCGCCAGACGAAACCGAAGACGTTCAAGGTGGAATACACGGGACGGCTGGGCAAGGGCGTTCACTCGAAGGATATGATCCTGAAGCTGATTGGCATGATCGGTACCGCCGGCGGAACGGGCTATGTGATCGAGTATTGCGGCGAGGCTGTACGCGCGCTTTCGATGGAAGCGAGAATGACGATCTGCAACATGACGATCGAGGGTGGTGCTCGCGCGGGCATGATCGCACCGGACCAGACGACATTCGATTATATCGCGTCGGGTGACCGGCCGTACGCGCCGAAGGGCAAGGATCTCGAAGAAGCGATTGCGTTCTGGAAGACGCTCCCGAGCGACGAGGGGGCGAAGTTCGATCGAACACTGACCATTGATGCAGGAAGCATAGCGCCGCAGGTGACCTGGGGAACCAGTCCGGGCATGGTGATTGATGTAACAAGTCCGGTGCCGGATCCAGACAAAGTGCCCGGCTACAATCGGAAGGATGCGGAACAAGCGCTGGCATACATGGGTTTGACCGCCGGAACCAGACTGACCGACGTGAAGCTGGATTACGTGTTCATTGGAAGTTGCACCAACGGGCGCATAGAGGACCTTCGCAAGGCGGCTTCGATTTTGAAGGGAAAGAAAGTCGCAAGCAACCTTACTGTGCTTGTAGTGCCGGGCTCTGCGGCCGTGCGAAAACAGGCCGAAGAGGAAGGTCTGGACAAGGTGTTTACGGCGGCCGGCGCGGAATGGCGTTTTGCGGGTTGCAGCATGTGCTTGGGCATGAATCCGGATCAGCTCAAACCCGGCGAGCGTTGTGCGGCGACATCGAACCGTAATTTCGAAGGCCGCATGGGCAAGGGCGGTCGCACACACCTGTGCAGCCCTGAAATGGCGGCATGGGCGGCGATCGAAGGTCATTTCGTTGACGTAAGGGAGCGTGCGTGATGGAGGCATTTAAAACACATCGTGGGTTGCTGGCGACGTTGGACAACGCGAATGTTGATACCGACCAGATCATTCCGAAACAGTTTTTGAAGTCCATCAAGCGGACGGGTTTTGAATCCGCGCTGTTTTTCGATTGGCGTTATCTGCCGGATGGCAAACCGGATCCGGCGTTTTCATTGAACGCGCCCCGTTTTAAAGGCGCGTCCATTCTCGTTACGCGCAATAACTTTGGTTGCGGTTCAAGCCGCGAGCATGCGGTCTGGGCCGTCATGCAGTACGGATTCAAGGCCGTCATTGCGCCGTGGGTTATGCGGGACGGCACACGCGTGAATGGGTTCGCCGATATCTTTCGGAATAACAGCCGACAAAACGGTTTGCTGACGATCGAGTTGAAGGAAGAGGAAGTGGACGCGATTTTCAAGGCGGTGGATCGCTATCCGGGACTTGAAGCGACGGTGGATCT
>CAZTYH010000022.1:32586-39705 GCA_964617565.1 uncultured Verrucomicrobiota bacterium | reverse complement strand
GCGGAGCCCAGTGGCGTCATCATCAAGCGCATCGCGCCCGACCCGCGCAAGCCTGGCCTGATGAAGGTCTGGAGCGGCGGCAAGCGATGCGAAACGGAGTACGAAGTGCGCGAGCTTTTTCGCCGCCATGCATTGCTGGATGTGCATCCGCGCACCGGACGGACACACCAGATCCGGGTACACCTTGCAGCGATCGGGTGTCCGGTGATCAGCGACGCATTCTATGGCGACGGGTGTGGGTTGTTTCTTTCCCAGCTCAAACGCCGCTACAAGCAGAAGAAGAGCGAGCCGGAGCGCCCGCTCATCGGCCGCCTGGCCTTGCATGCCGAATTGCTCACGTTCAAGCATCCCGGAACGGGTCGTGAAATCACCCTCCAATGCGAACCGCCGAAGCATTTCGAAGTAGCGCTGAAATATCTGAGAAAGTTTGACGGGATGTAGTAGCGCCCACGTCCGTCGGGCACTCTGTGCTCAACGCGGCGCCGACGTGGAAATCTGCGCTACAGGAGAGGCTCAAGGAATCCGCGGAGTTCAGAGGCGAGGTCGCGCTTTTCGTAGCGGGCGAGACGCTCGCGCTGACCGGCGATAACCGCGTTGCGCAAGGCCTGGTCGCGTGCCATGCGGCCCATCATTTCGGCGACGAGGTCAAAACGCTTCTCTTTGAACAATACGCCCGCGCCGTCGAGTGTTTCGGGAACTGCGCCCGCCGCGTAGGCAAGGATCGGCAGATCGTTCACCATGCTTTCGATGAGGGGAATGCAGAAGCCTTCGTGCTCGCTCATCGAAAGGAAAAGGTGCGCGCAGCGGTAGTAGGCGTTCAATTCATTCTGGCGGACGGAGCCGGGCATGATGATGTTGTGGATATGAAATTCCCGGACGCGCGTCAGCAATAAGGAGTGATATTGTTCGGTGCCGGCGAAGGAGCCGATGTGAATGAACCGGGAGTTGGGTTCGACGTAGCGCTGGAAATAATAGAAGGCGGAGAGGCAATCTTCGATGCGCTTGTTGGGCACGCAGCGCCCGACGAACAGGATATTGACGAGGCCGTCATCATACTGGCGCAGGATTGCGCGATCCGGTTTCGAACGAAGTTTCTCGAGATCGAGCACCAGCGGGAGAACGCCTGCCGGTCCATAACCCCAGTCCTTCAATTCCTGCGCGTTGAATGCGCTGTCGGCCATGACCACCTGCGCCTTGCCGGCGAGGGCTTTTGCCTGGTCGCGGCCGCGGGCGAGCAACGCGGCAATGTTTTCATGGATACCGCGAAAGTATTCGGCCGGCGTGACATTGTGATAAAGGATGGCCTTGCGGCAGGCCAATCCGGCGAAGACGTCGTTGACGTCGGACCCGACCGAAAGATGCAGCAGGACTACGTCGTCCGGTTTGGCGTTCGCCGAGTAAGTTGACACGTCGAAAGCCTCCCGTCGCAGCTCCGGAAGAATCCGCCGTGTTTCGCAGAAGATGTCGGAGGCGTATCCCCAGGAACGGAAAATGCCTCGCAGCACGAGCGCCTCATTGCTGATGGCGTCCCCGTTGCTGAACCCTGCTACGAACTGGTGAATGGCGCGCATGTGTGGATGGATATAACGGATTTTTCGGTAGAGGACAAGTACACTACAGATTGTCCAGGGCCTCGAAGAGGCGCTGCTCGACCGAGGTCCACGAGTATTCGCGCGTGACATATTCACGGCCGTTGCGGCCAAGCGCGTCCCGCAAGCTGGGGCGCTCCAGCAGCATCAGGAGTTCCGCCTCGAATTCCGGATAATTCCTGAACCATAGACCAGCGTTGCTTTGTTCGCATTGCCAGCGCAGGACGCGGCTTTCCGCGTGGACCAGGGCAGGCGTTCGGGCCATCCACGCTTCGAGCAGAACGATCCCGAGGCTTTCCAGGATGGAGGGATGTATGAATGCGGCGGCGCCGGCCATGGCTTCCCGCTTTTCCTGTTCGCTGACAAAACCAAGATCCACCACGTGGGGCAGCAATTCGGGAGGCGCCTCGATGGGGCCGCTTCCGGTGAACACCAGTTTCACATCGCGGCCGGTGCGCTCGCGGAACGCATTCATGTAGTCGCAAAGCAGGGGTGTGCCTTTGCCGCCCTCGCGTCGGCCCGAGTAAAGCACGTAAGGCTTCGACATTCCGCTCCGGCGCGCAAACGCGGCCGCGTCCGCTTCGAACGACGGAATCCCCATGCCCACCACGCGGCCTTTCGAGTCGGGCAGACCGAAAAGCTGTTGCGCAAACTCGCGCTCGGGTTCGGTATTGAAAAGGCAGCCCCGCACCTTGCCGAACAACTTTTTCATGATCCCGAGGCGGGCAAAGGGCTCATCGTGCAGGCACGGAACGAGCAGCGTCTTTTCCGGGTGAACGAGCGATGCGAAGTACACCACACCGAAAAGGTAGGGGCCCGCAAGAATGCGGTCGTAATCCGCGCCGTGCTCACCCAGATGCTGGTAGAGCGAAGAGCAGTTCACGCTGTTGCGAATCCATCGTTCCTCGTCGTCCGGCGTCAACGGCTCGCGCCGGTTCATGGCGGCATCGAGCCGCAGATATTCGGCCACGTCCCGCTCATCCACGGCGAACCGGATCACTTCCACGCCGCCCGCGCGAAAGCGGCCCGGGGGGCAATCGTTCTGCCATGTGAAATGGTTTTGCGCGCACGTGGTGAGCAGCGTCACGCGGCAGCCCGCTGCGGCCGCGCGCACGGCTAGCTGGTTCAGCAGGGTTTCCGCGCCCCCGACGGTGCCGGATTCCGAAAAGCGGGGCGCTATGATCGCGATACGTTCCGCGCGATTCATGAGTTACTTGCGGCTTTCCAGCGCGGCGACGCGCTCTTCCAGTTTTCGGATCTTGGCCGTGTATTTTTCTTCGAGGCTCTCGATGGACGTCACCAGTAAGCCGTTCACCTGGTTCTGCTGGGACCACAACCGGTAGGTGTAGAACTTCAACAGGTTCCAGATTGTGCGTTTCAGCGCGACCAGCAGGGGGGCGAGCCCTCGACGCCGCTCGCGGATTTCGAAATCGGAAATATCCACAAACACCGCGTCGCGCAGGCACTTGAGATAAAAGCCGAGAAAATCGTCGGAGCTCCGCAGTGTCGCGAGGTTCGTGCGCTCCGCCCGCGCAACTCGCGCGTCGGCATAGACCCCTTCTTTCATTTTCTGGTCCGCCGCTTCCTGCACTTCCTGCACGATGCGCTTCACGTCAACGCCTGCGGCCCCGATCTCAAAAACGGAATCGTTCATGATTTCCTCGCGTGTTCTTTCCGGGATTATTGCCGGAAGCAGGTTGGAGTCAACCTTTACTCCGGCAGGACGCGCCGGCCGGTCAGTTTTCCCGCCCATTCGCGGCACTTGGCGCGCAGCCGCCGGTACACGTTCCACAGCGTCTTTGTGCGGGTCACGGGAATGCGATGCGCCAGCCGGATGAGCGGCGACCAGCGCGGCCATCGGACGAGCGCGGTGAAGATGTCGTGATAATACTGTACCTGCCTGCGCGTGACGCCGGGCTGGTTCAAGGCATATTCCGATTCGAAATAGCTTTTCACCATCCGGCCGGTCAGCCAGCCGTTCTCCCGGCAGATGTCCCGCGCGTGCGTGCCGGGGAAGGGATAAAAGATCGAGCAGAAAACGTGGTCCGGCCGGATTTCCTGGTTCAGCCGGATCGTTTCCTCCATGGTCTGCTTCGTTTCGCCGGGCAGGCCCACCATGTTGAACGCGTAGCGCTCGATGCCCGCTTCCTTGAGCAGGCGGAAGGCGCGGACGATCTCCTCGCGCGTCACTTTTTTATCGAGCACGTTCATCCGGATATGATCATTGCCGCTTTCGACGCCGATGCGGACCTCAAAACACCCCGCGCGCTTGAGTTGTTCCACCACCTCGGGAGTGACCGAACGGGCGGTCGCGTTGCACCAGAAAGGAAGGCGGAAGCGGGCCGCATACTGCTCCGCGAAGTCAGCCAGCCATCGCGGATTGAGCGTGAACGTGTCGTCATGAAATCCGATCCACCCGATTCCCGTATAGCGCGCGACTACGGTCTCCACTTCGTCGAGCAGGTTCTTGATCGAGCGGTAACGGACGTAGGGCCCTTTTCCTTTATAGAGGTTGACCAGCGCGTGGTTGGCGCAGTACGCGCAGCGGTACGGGCATCCGCGCGAGCCCATGAATTCGGCTTCCGGATACTGCTTCAGGAGTTGATCGAAATTGAAGAGATCGCGGTCCGGAAACGGCAGGGCATCGAGGTCCCGGATCAGCGGCCGCAACTCGTTGCGAAAAATCTTTCCGTTGTGGCGCACCCAGAGATTCGCGATGCCGGTCGGATCGGCGCCCCGGCTGAGCGCATCGCACAACTCCAGCATCGGGTATTCGCCTTCGCCGATGCAGATACCGAAAACGCCGGGGGTCTCGATACTTTCTTCGGGCATCAGGGTGGGGTGGATGCCGCCCAGCACGACCGGCAGGTGGTGCGAGGATGCAAGATGCGCTGTGATTTCAAGCGTGACTGGATAATAGCTGCTGGTCAGCGATATGCCCACAAGGTCGGGTGCGAAGCGGCGGACCGTTTCGTCGAGGCGCTCGCGATCGAACGTGCTGAGCGTGAGCAGTTCGGTGGCATGTCCGGCGTTCTTGAGCACCGCGGAAATGGAGCCGATCCCTTGCTGAAAACGGAGTATTTGCAGATCCTCCGGTGGCACCGGATATATAAAAAGAATTCGCACAGCCCATATATTCAACAGGGGAGCGCATTCTGTCAATGAGGGGTGATTTACATTGCCCCGGCACTGGCGTAATCTGGAACGACAAGAGGATATTGGAGATGACACGGAGAGATCGGGGCTCGTCATTGGCCGAGGGGGAAGCGGAGCGGCTGCGCCGTGAGACCCGTTTGAAGACGCGGGTGCTTCATTTGCTCGGGCGAATTACATCGCGGCACAACGTGGACGACATGTGCCGTGCCACGGTCGAGGGGGTTCGCGAGTTGCTGGGTTTTGAGCGGGCAGGACTTTTTCTTTTTGACCCGGAGACCCGCATTTTCCGCGGGACGTTCGGGACGGGGTTGGACGGCAGGACCAAGGACGAGCACCAGTTGGTAATGGATGTGCTGCCCGGCGCGCCGGAGGAGCGCATCGTCAATGGGTCTGCCATCGAACGGGGCTGCAACCTGGGCGAGCCGGTGGCGCAACCCGGGGAAGAGGGCGTGAAGGCGGACCTGATCGGCTTGCGCGTGGACGGCAAGCTTTTCGGCATTCTCAGCGTGGACAACCGCATGTCGCGCCGCCCGATAACGGATGAGGAGCTGAGTCACCTGGCCTTGATCAGCCAGGTACTCGGGAACATGCTCGAGACGTCGCGTGCGCGCCTGGCGCTGGCGCGAAGCGAGGAGCGCTTCCGGCAGGTTGCGGATAACAGCGGTGAGTGGATATGGGAAATCCACCCCGACCGCCGGTATTCCTACGCAAGTCCCGTGGTGCAGGCCATTCTCGGATACGCGCCGGAAGAAGTTTGCGGAACCCGAATGGAAGAATGGTTTTCGGAAGCGGATCGCGAAGCCGCCGTCGCGCAGATTTCAACCGCCCTGGCGGAAGGCCAGCCGATTCCCCGTTTCGTGATTCCCCATCGCCATCGCGAGGGCTACGAGGTCATGCTCGAAACGTCCGGCATTGCCGTTCGGAACGAAGCGGGCGAGGTGGTTTGCTATCGCGGGGCGCACCGTGATGTCACGCGCGAGCGCGATCTTGAAGCGCAGCTGCGGCATTCGCAGAAGATAGACGCCATCGGCCGGCTGGCGGGCGGTATTGCGCACGATTTCAACAACCTGCTGACGGCGATCCTCGGCTGCGGCAGTCTTTTGCTTGAGGAAGTGCAGGAAAACGATCCGGTGCGCGAGGACATCGAGCGCATACGGACCGCGGGCGAGCGCGCCGCCGCGCTGACGCGTCAATTGCTGGCCTTCAGCCGCCGCCAGGTTCTGCACGTGGAGGACCTGGACATCAACGAGGTCGTGCGAGAGATGCAGAGCCTGCTGCAGCGCACGATCGGAGAGGATATCGAACTCATCACGAAACTGGGTACCGCGGTCCCGCGTATCGAATCCGACGCCGACCAGATTCAGCAGATCATTCTGCATCTGGCCTTGAACGCGCGGGATGCGATGGGGGATCCGAACTATCTTTTCCGCTCCAACGAGATCCGGCAGGAGGTTTCCAGTGCACGCGCGGGCAAGGAGCGAAAGCCGAAACAGTTGATCATTGAAACGCAGGGCGCCGAACTGGATGCGGCGTTCTGCAGGAAGCACGTGGGCGTGTCGTCCGGACTGCATGCCGTTTTGAAGATCAGCGATACAGGCGTGGGCATGCCGCGCGAAGTGCGAGCCCATCTGTTCGAACCGTTTTTCACGACGCGCGAGGTCGGTCGCGGTTCCGGATTGGGATTATCCACGGTTTACGGTATTGTTAAGCAGATGGGCGGGCATATCGCGGTGGACAGCGTCCTGGGTGAGGGGACGACGTTTACCATATACCTGCCGTTGAAGGCCGGGAAGCCGGCAGGAAAACCGCCGCCGAAGAAGGAGGAGAAAGCTTTGCAGGGCAAGGAAACAATTCTGATTGTGGAAGACGAGGAAGTGGTGCGGAACCTCACCGTTCGCATGTTGCATACCCTGGGTTATCAGACCCTGCAGGCCCGACATGGCGTGGAGGCGCTGGAGGTGTGCAATACCCACAAAGACCCGATTCACCTGGTGTTGACGGACATGATCATGCCCCAGATGAACGGCAAGGAGTTCGTGGAAAAATTGCGCAAGCAGGGCAACAAGTCGAAAATCCTCTTCGTGTCCGGTTACAGCAGTGAAGACACGGTTGGCGGCAAGACGATCGGCGTGGACACGCCCCTGATTCAGAAACCATTCACGCGCGAGCAGTTGGCTGCGAAAATACGGGAAGTGCTGGATCGTCATTGAGCAGGCGGCCGGGAAGGCGTATGCTCAACGAATTGACTCATGACCACGGCAGCGACATCCAATCGCATGGCAGGCATCCTGGAGCGGACCGGTCTGTTTTCGCCCGAGCAGGTGGAAGAGATTCTTTCCCGCCAGCAGCAGGGCGGTCCGGGGGTCACGGAAAC